>CAZYTI010001376.1:366-1669 GCA_964650065.1 uncultured bacterium | reverse complement strand
AACAATGCTTATCTCTTTTAGATTGTCCACCATTTCAAAGAGATATCTAATATCATAAAGTTGTTTGATAATCTCCATTGACATGCTTTGTCCATTTTTCTCATAAGGGATACCTGTCGTATTGGGAGCAAATGCGGTCAATTTGTCTGCGATGATGTCATTCACACCTGGAACGTTAACCTGTACCGACTCACCGGTTTGTGGTATAAAAGGAAGGCTTACGGAAACACCCTTTATTTCCCGATATTGGATTTCCTCAATAAGAATGTCCAACAGAACATAGTCTTGGTTTTGGCTTGTACGATGAACAGGATCATAAAAAAACTTGTAATGCAATTTCGCGATGTCTGATTCTGTCCTCCGATGTTGTAATTCGTACCTTGTAAAACCTTTTTGTTTGACAAAAGACTTAAAAAGAGGTTCAACTTCATATGGTTTGGCCATGACAATATCGATGTCAATTGAGAAACGACGCGGCTCTTCCAGCAGTAACATGACTGCCGTACCGCCTTTGAAAACAAAGTCAAGATTGGCTTCAACCAAACCTTCTAAAAGCAACAATGCCCTGCAGATTTTTTCCAGCAGTATTTTATCTGCACGGTTTAGACTCTCCGAAACAGTCGTCAACCAATCAATATTTAATATGTCATGTGAAATCATTCGTTTTTGTCTAATCAAATTTTCAGCAATAAATCCGTTTTATTGCCAATAATTTGATTTAGGAATCCATTTATTTCCCTCTTCTTCCCACGTCGAGCTGCATATCTTAACAGGCTGGTTGTATTTACTGTAAATCGATCCATCACATTTCTATAAATATGAATAAGCTCATTCCCTTGCAGATAATCAAAAATAGTAGAATCACAAAATATATCTACCAACATCTTTTCCGGGAGTGGCGATGGTACATCATCAACGACTTTTATAGGTGCTTCACTCACAAGGGTCTTTATCAGAATCGCTTTAGGTAAATCCGGCAACATTTCCTGAATAAATAATTTCGAATTACCATTGTAGACGTTTTCATAATTTTCTTTCAATCTATTTCGTACAGCCGATAGTCCATCTTGTTCAACATCAACGACCGTATATGATACAGCGGGTATATGCTGAGCGAATTCTTTGATATTATCTGTGCTCCAAATACAATAAGATATGAGTGGGAAAGTCGTATGTATTAATTGAGAAATCGTTTTAATTTCCTTAGATAAAACAGGATGGTATACCTTCCTTTCTCCGGCCAAATATATACCTCTACCCGCTCTTTTAATAATACCACGTTTTACGAACTCATATAAACGCC
>CAZYTI010001376.1:0-356 GCA_964650065.1 uncultured bacterium | reverse complement strand
GTTTACCGTACTTTTATTAATTTTCGGCATATGGATTTTAAACAGCGAATATGCCTCACTTGTCGTAATTCGTTCGTGCTTGTTAAAATAATCTTCAATTATATTTTGGAATGACTTTTTCATCTTCATTTCATCCTTATTATCCGCTACAAATATGTCTTGTTATTAGAAATACAAGATCAACCTCTGTTCGCACTGACCTATTACTTTAAATCAACTCTTTTGAAAACAACTGGGTTTTATCATTGCATATCTATTTGTATAAAATATACCAAAACCATCTGAAGATCAAAGTGGTTTTAGTATATTGATTCATAATTCAATCTCTTATTTACATTCCTGATTTCACTGCATTT
>CAZYTI010001375.1:0-1672 GCA_964650065.1 uncultured bacterium | reverse complement strand
CTGATATCCTGTTGCAGGACATATCGAATGGCCAGCTCGACATGTGAAAGGTTTCCACCGGACAAGGGTTTCATGACCACAACACCGACATCCTTCTCTTTTGCCAGCTTGATAATGTCGAAGTGTTGCCGGCTGTTTTCAACAGCACTGAAAGCAATTTCAATCACGTCAAAATTTTGGCTTTGAATGGCCTTTGCCGCCGTATCAAGATTATGACAACTGACGCCCAAATGTATAATTTTACCGGTTTCTTTTGCTTCCTTAAGGGCCTGAAACGCGCCGTCTGAACCCATCACCGCCGCATAATCCTCTTCGCTGCTCACATCGTGGAGCATATAAATATCAATGACATCCATGAGAAGTAGTTGGCGGCTCTCATCGATCTGTCTGGCAGCCCCCTCCTTGTCTTTTAGATGTGTTTTGGTACAGATATAAACCCTTTCCGTTCGCTCTTTAAGAACCGGGCCGATCCTTTCTTCACTTTTGGCATATGCCCGGGAAGTGTCGATGAAATTGATACCCTGATCAAGGGCATTATGGATAATCTGTGATACGCCCTGAAAACCACCGGCCCCTGTGATAGCGCCAAGCCCCACTGCTGAAACCATGATCTCTGTAGGTCCAAGTCTTCTATACTGCATTTTCCCCGTCATGAGTTATCCTTTCCGCTCGTTTTTAATGTAACCTGAATATTTCCTTAAATTTTTGTGTTATTAGTTTTAAACCAATAGAGTGTCATGTTAAGAATTTAGCAATTTACTGCCATAGCGCTTTCCTGCTTCCAGAAAATAATTTACATTGTCCAGAGGGGCGGCATCTGGAACCTGACATCCTGAACACAATATATATCTAAATCCGTTTGGCTCGGCAGCAATTTCAACAGAATCCTTTACTTTTTCCTCAATTTGCTCCTTGGTACCCTCCATAAAGAGTTCCGTTGGGAAATTACCTTCGATCACGATTTTATTCGTTGACAATTTTACCAGCTTATCCAATGAGCTAGGCGCATCAATACTCAATCCATCAATCCCCAATTGTATGAGATCTTCCATAATGGGGTCTACATGGCCGCATATATGCAGAAATATGGGAGTACTGTATTTCTGTTTAAAATGAGAAATGGTTTCCTTAAGATAAGGTTCTACCCATTCCCGAAACATGCGGGGAGATATCACACTGCAACCCGCAGATGGATCGCCAATGGTCAGTATACCGATCCCGGTTGCCAGAATTGCATCTCCGATGATTTTAGAAATATCAGTGGTAAATCGTAACAATGCATGGGTAAATTCAGGATCATCCACCGTATCGTAAATCATCGTTTCCATGCCGCGCATCATCATAGCTGTGGACCATGGGGATATTGAAAAGACATCAACGGTTACATCCGGCATCGCTTTGAGCGCTTTCTCACAGATCTCACGAAAATAGCCGAGACGTTCATATTGATCGGCCTTTCTTATTTTCATTTTGTCCAACACCGATTTATCGTGAATTAAATTTTTACCCGGTCCTAAAGCCTTGGCTTCTTTAAATGAAATGCCCGCTATTTCCGCCGATAAGGCCGGATCCCCCACAAGAATTGTTGTAGCATCCGAAGGGCAATGCTTAAGAACCGTAAGCAGTGCATGGACATATATATCCGGTTGCGTCATCACCTCTTTGCCGGTCA
>CAZYTI010001374.1:0-1675 GCA_964650065.1 uncultured bacterium | reverse complement strand
GTGGCGATTGAATTTTTCAGGCTAAAGTAAATGGGAACATAAATCGAAATTAAATCTGATAAGAATACTTCTATGAATTCGAGTCAATTGGAGCAATTAACAGAAGACTGGGACCCTATTTTCGATTCCCTAACGGATATCGTTTCTGTTCATGATCTTGATTTCAACATCATTAAAGTCAATCAAGCCTTTGCCGATCTTTTTCAAATGCGGCCTGAAGATTTCACGGGAAAAAAATGTTATCGCGTGTTACATGGACAAAACGATCCGTGGTCTGATTGTCCTTATGTCCGTGCCATCAGAACAAAATTGCCTGCCGATAAAACTTTCTTCGAACCCTATCTGAATAAGCATCTCAGCCTTTCCGTAGTACCGATTTTTTCCGCAAATGGTGAGCCGATCGGTACTGTTCAAACTGCAAAGGATATCACAAAGCAAGTTTGGAGTGAGGAGGCCGCCAAGCAAGCATTTGGAGAATCAAAAAAAGAAAGTCCCTACTATAATGCAATTCTTGATACGGCGGGTGCTCTGATTATGGTACTGGATAAACAGGGACGAATCGTTCGTTTTAATCGATACTGTATCAGTGTCAGTGAGTATTCCTTTGAGGAAGTGCTGAGCACGCGACCCTGGGATTTTTTGATTATACCCGAGGATGTTGACCGAATGATAAAGGATTATGATACAATGAAGGCCGGAATTCTCGTGAAAAAAAACGAATCGACCTGGAAGAAGAAACATGGAGGGACCTGTTTTATCTCGTGGTCCAATACGGTTCTGTTGGACAATGAAGATTTTGTTGAGTATATCATATGTATTGGAATTGATATGACTGAACAAATCCGAGCCATAAAAGAAAGAGATATAGCTGAAAAACAAGTGAATCGATTAGAAAGATTGGCTCAACTGGGTCAATTCACATCCTCGGTTTCACATGAGTTGAATAACAATTTGGATATATTATTAACCAAACTATTTCTATTACAGAATTGTTTGTCTGATGAGGATCAGAACGCAGAGATCTGGAATTATGTTTTTGCCATGAAACAGCAGCTTTTCAAGATGAGTCATCTCTCCAAAGATATCCTGCAATATGTGCATCCACTCTCGCTTGTTTTAGAGTTCATTGAATTGGAAAGCATCATCGACCAGGTTGCGAATTCATTCCATGAACTAATTTCTCAGAACATACAATTAACTGTGGATGTGGCCCCTGATCTTCCTCTCATTAAGGGGGATCGATTGGGAATAGAGATCGTATTCAAAAACATCATACGGAACAGTATCGAATCCATAAAAGACCAGGGAAAAATTTTCATTTCCGTCTATCAAACTGATGAAGATACGGTAGATATTCGTATAGAAGATTCGGGAAAAGGGATCTCAAAGAAGAACATGAAGGAGATTTTTGATCCGTTCTTTTCAACCAAAAAGAAAATGGGGGGGACGGGCCTGGGACTCCCCATGTGTAAACATATCATCGAATCACAGCATGCATCGATTGTCATTGAAAGTAAATGGAATAAAGGCACCGTGGTTACCATTCGGTTCCCCGTTTGTGTGCCTGAATGAAATTTAAACCTCATTTTGAAAACGACATGGCATATCTGAGGAGAGCACCTCTATGGAGACTATTTTATTGGTCGATGATGAAAAGGAAATTCTGAGAGATCGA
>CAZYTI010001373.1:0-1678 GCA_964650065.1 uncultured bacterium | reverse complement strand
GGAAAAGGCTATTTACCCAAAAGGAAAATGACGCCGCCATAAATACCCCAGTAATCCCAGTCTCCTCCAAGCATGTACCGAAATTCAGCAAAACCGTCCAGGTTGTCAGAAAGCATGTAATTGGTCCCGCCTACTATATGGATACCGATGTCTGTATCCGATTCAGAATCATCTTCATGGATAGGTTGAAGTGTCAAGGGACTAATCGTATCATACTCCCAAGAAACACTATTGATGCTAAAACCCAATCCGGCACCAGCAAAAGGCCGCATTTTCTGATCTGGTTCAGCGAATAAATATTTCCCGATAACAGATATGGAAATACTCGATACCTTAAAGTCATTGGAGCCAAACATATCATAGCTCTTGCTCCAATAGGCGACATCGCCTTGAAGTAAAATATTAGGTGTGATGGAACCCAAATCAGCAACTGCACCGAAAGAAACCGTAGAGCCCACACCTTCACCAGGATCGACAATCCCAAATTTTCCGCCAATTCCTTTAAAACCAATATCCGTCTGGCCGAATCCGGCAGTTACAATAACTAATGAAATGATACAAGTGAAAAAAACCACCATTCTCTTATCCATTACATCCTCCTCTGTTTCTTAGTAAATATTGTTATTTGTAATTTACAGTTTAAACCCTTCCTGTGAATGTTTTTGCAATCACCTCCTTTCACGTTGTTTCTCTCCCAATTTTAAATCAGACAAAATTTATCATTTTATTCCTCAATGTCAAGCGCTTTCTTCCCAAGTCCCACAATCGCCATCATCCGCCCGGTATTGCCTCCGCTCGATCTGTGGGAAAAAAACCACCGGGCATGACAAACCGTGCACAACCGGCTCATGGATACCCGTTCAGGTTGTATTCCGGCATCCGTGAGTTGATCCAGGTTACAGTGCCATAGATCGAGCCTGCCTTCCGTTACATATTTATTGGGGAACTGAGAGCCGACCTCTGCACCCACATCATAGCAGCAGGGGCCAATGGAAGGACCCAGAAATGCCAGCAGATCCCGAGGATTCGTCCCAAGATATTGACCCATGTGCGCAACGGCCTTTGAGACAATTTGTAAACGTGATCCTCTCCAACCCGCATGGACCAGGCCGACGGCCTTCCGATGGGGATCGAAGAGATAAACGGGCAGACAGTCTGCCACCTGAACGACGAGTGCCGTTCCCGGACTATTTGTCACGAGTCCATCCGTTTCGGGAACCGGCCCCGGACCTTCCACCTGAACGATCCGGTCTCCGTGCACCTGCTGTGGGATAGCTGCATTCTCTTCCCGGATGGACATGGCTCGATAAAAACGATCCCTGTTCTCAGTGACCCGTTTTCCTTCATCATGGGTATTACTTCCCAGATTTAACGAATCGTGGGGTTTGGGACTCACTCCCCCTTTACGCGTACTGAATCCATGGAAGACAACAGGATTTCTAAAAAGCGGGGCAAACCGACCGATAAACAATGACCTGTTTTTTTCAAAGAACATATGCTTTTACTTTATTTGGAAAATCTGACTGCCTCTATACTGCAGAATCCGAACGTGGGTATTGATTCTTTCTTCATCGAACAAAATGGGTCCCTTGATACCGTTATAAAGATCCATGGTCGCCAATTGATTGGCGATCTGTTCCCGTGGTAATGATTTCTCTCCCACGACGGCTAAAAGAAG
>CAZYTI010001372.1:0-1681 GCA_964650065.1 uncultured bacterium | reverse complement strand
AATAATATTATTAATTTCTCTGTGGACTCTGTGGTTAGTTTTTGACAAAACCTTTATAAAGAAAAGGAGGTTCAATTGAAAGAACAAGAATTATTGGATAAGATAAAGAAAGAGAACATTGGATTTATCTATCTGCTTTTTACGGATATCACCGGAGAACCCAAGAAGGTAACCATTGCGGCAAGTACAGTGAAGAGCGCCTTAAAACATGGGATATGGTTCGATGGTTCGTCCATTGAAGGTTTTGCCCGGATCTATTAATCGGATATGCTCCTCAAATTGGACGTGAAAACCTTTTCTGTTTTGCCCTGGACTTCCGAGAACGGTCGATGTGCCCAGATTATTTGCGATGTCTACCTGCCCGATGAACAACCTTTTGAGGGGGATCCCCGGGGCGTACTAAAACGGACGTTAAAGAGAGCGAAACAGATGGGTTATGAATATTTTGTGGGTCCCGAGATTGAATTTTTCCTTCTGGAAAGAGAGTTCCTGCCGGAATTAAGAACACATGATAATAAGGGGTACTTTGATTTAGGCGTTCACAGTCGCGCTGTGGAGATGTGCCAGGATACGATGCGGCAAATGGAACACTTTGGCGTTCATTGTGAAACTTATCACCATGAAGTGAGCCACGGTCAACATGAGATTGATCTGACTTATGATAAAGCGCTGAAGATAGCCGACGGCATCATATCTCTGAAACATGCACTGAGGACCAATGCCATGGCCATGGGATTAAAAGTCACATTTATGCCCAAACCGATCTTTGGTGTAAGCGGGAACGGGATGCATATTCACCAGAGCCTGGGAGATGGCAATGGGAAGAATCTCTTTTACAATGCCAGGGATCCCTATAACATTTCTAAAATCGCTTATCATTTCCTGGCCGGTCAGATAGAGCATGCGCCAAGCCTTGTGTCCCTGGCTGCTCCGACGGTGAATTCGTATAAACGTCTTGTTCCCGGATACGAAGCGCCCGTGTATATCTGTTGGGGCCGGATCAACCGTTCGGCCCTCATAAGGATTCCCATGGTGACTAAGAGTAAGGCCAGAGACGGGGCAAGAGTTGAACTTCGATGCCCGGATCCTTCCTGCAATCCCTATCTCGCTCTTGCGGGTATGTTGAGTGCAGGTTTGGATGGCATTGAGAAAAAAATGAATCCGCCGGATGCGGTGGAAGAAAATGTCTACGGTTTCAGCGATGACAAACTGAAGGAGATGGATATCACCACGTTGCCCACCAATATTGGCGATGCCGTGGATTCGTTGGAAGCGGATAAGGTCTTACGGAAGATGTTGGGAAGTGACCTTACCGATCATTTCATCAGTGCCAAAAGGCAGGAATGGAGAGCGTTTCTGTTGCAGGTGACGCCCTGGGAGGTGGAGAGGTATCTCTAAGCGGAAGGAATAGACTTAATCTGATTGGAATAGCGCTTATCGATCCTGATTTCTGGCTACCGGCAAATCACTTACCAGTAACCAGAAACCAGTGATATTTTCGGCTTGTGTTTATACTGACTTTCTTTACCGCCTCATCGAATATCATACCTGAGGAATGATACAAAAGCTCCGGTGAACAGGACGATGATCATCAGTACCATGACTATGAAATCGGGCAGGGCCAGTGATAAGGATTCTCCCAGAGTCATGGGTACGAATTCATGTTGGGGCATGTCATCCA
>CAZYTI010001371.1:0-1681 GCA_964650065.1 uncultured bacterium | reverse complement strand
CGAAGGACGGGCAGGGAACAGTGAATGTTTTTTAGTGACAACTGGCTGAGCAAGCGGTCATGATCTGACATCCCCTTTTCACGGGTGGGTTCCGGAATATCCAGTTCGATTAATCTGGATAATGGACTGAGTTTTGGTGGAGCAGAGATCTCCGTTTTCAAGTCAATCCGTGTACTGTAATCGATGCCATGTTCTTTATGTGTGGACCTGGGGATCTCTATGGTGATGTCCTGTGTGACACTTGCCTGGCATGCCAATATGAAATGCTTCTGTTTCATCTCCTGCGACAAAAGATGCGATCCGGACCCGTCACATTCTCCATCGACCAGACGAACCACACAGCGGCCGCAGGATCCTTGACCGCCACAAACCGCCTCCAAAGCCATTCCGCATCTCTGAAGAACACTTAAAAGGTTGTCTCCACTTTTGGCAATGGTTCTTACTTTCTGAGGGAGTATTTTAATGGTATGCGTTTTCACTGCCCCATGTAATTCTTAATGAATGATCCCAGGTCAGCTGCCTCTTGGGGTCCGACGACGACCGTCCACCCGGGCATGGCTTCTTCCAGATCGCCGCTGATGGATGCCACATACCCGGGAATGATGATCTCCCGCCTATCGACCTGTGATTCCAATTTAATTTTTTTGGCAAACTTACCGACCTGTTCTCCTGAGAATTTTCCGGCAGCCCATGCCGTGAGCACACTCATGCCTTCGCAATCGGGGATCACCAGCCAGGCCGATATGCCACCATTCTCGATTTCACCCGAAACGATGAAATAGGTGAGGGAAAAGTTGGTGGTTAAAAATACCGGAGAATCGGACTTGGGTTCACCAATGGCATAGAGTTTGGGTTCCACCTGAATCGGTTTCTGAGGATCGGTATAAATATTCTGGCGTAATGTAAACAGGGTTAAAAGCATCTCTTTATTGAACTCGGGGAGCACAAGAATTCCGGCATATTTGCAAACACCGATAATAGCCCTTGCCAACAGGTTGTATGCCTCCGACGGTTCCATGAACCATACCTGGGGGAAACCGAAAGGTTTAAATCCCTTACGCAGCGCCGCTCGTCTGAGGATCGTCGCGTTCTGGAGATATTCTGCAACTTCGGATGACTTGAGATTCAGAAAGAGATCTTTAAATCCCGTCTGAACGATTTTTTCCGTACGGGCAGCCAGATCGTCCATGGTTTCTGAAGTCACAATAATGCTCGCTCCGTGTTCCCGTCCCATTTCGACAAATGGAGCCAAATCCGCATCTCTGGGATGGAGCACAGGCTTTCGGCCATCCAGCTTCTCCAAGGCAGAGGCAACGATATCCGGGTCTCCACAATCCAAAACCATCGGTTTGGATGAATTGGCCATGACGAGATCGAGTGCACTGAGAAAAGGATCTTTATTTTTGGACGCATTGGATAAACAGAATCCATCGATGTGTAATTCTTCACCCACCCGTTCACAAACGTATTCATCGGCCTCTGTCACCACCCTGGAAATTGCATCCGCATCCTGAGTGTCGTCCAATTTTATCATCATGGCTGTCTGATGATAGAATGTCTTTTCATGACGAAACATCTCTGTTTCGCCTCCAGCTTCAAAGGCGTCGGCACCGATCCCAACCTTGATTAACCGCATGGGGGGTTCGCTGGCAGCGCCCAAAACTTCTTTTGCCTCCTCCGA
>CAZYTI010001370.1:0-1682 GCA_964650065.1 uncultured bacterium | reverse complement strand
ATTACTCATTGTCCATGAGTAAACTGAATTAAGTAATGTTTCTCCTGATCCCAGTAATTAAATCACAAGGAAATAGAGAGTCCAAACCAGAGCTCGTTATTATCATTTACCGAATCAAGGAAGACGATGCAGTAGTTGATGTAAGGCGAGATGGTAATTCCATCCAAGCTGATAGGTAAGGACATCCCAAAGGTTAAGTCGCTGAGTCCTGAATCATCAACAAATTGATTCCCGTTATAGCCAAGAGAAACCGTTAAGGCGAGTTCCAAAGAATCATTCAATATCACAGAATGGCTGCAGTCGAGAAGGACATAAATTCCATCCCCTATATTGACGTCATAGAACACCGAAAGGGAAGGGGTGAGAAGGACATAGGGAAGAGAAGCGATCAAGAAGAATTCCTGAGTTGTTGAGTTTTTAAAAGAAAAATTTCTTGCTCGATACCAGCCATAATGACAAAAACCTGCCACAAGTGATATTTTATCTGAGACACCTAGCTCATACAGCAGAGTCAAATCTGTTTCATCGAGGAATTTCAACTCATCTCTTCCAGCTAATGCGTAGCTGCCCCACAGATTGATCGAAAATCCAGAATCTCCAAAAGTGTAGGTCAGAGAAGGCTGCCAAGCCGGTTGGTTATCATAGAAGATATCGAAGCCCCGCCAGATGTATCGTGAAGCAAGGTCGAGCTGGAAATCTACCTCCCCATATAGAGTAGATGCCATAAACAGGAGGAAAATAAAGGTGATTTTTTTCAATAACTGGATAATATGATAATAACAATGTCAAAATCAAATAATCCCATTTATTTCAATGGTTGTATGACTTCAATGCTTACCCAGTAAATGTCCCCATCTCTCGTGAAAAATAAGTATTTTTCATCTTGCGAAATAACTGGACAAAATTCCGTTCCGGCTGAATTGATAACCTTCCCCATATTTTTGGCTTTAGTCCATGCACCATTTTGTTTTCGGAAACAAATGTAAAGGTCATCTTTTCCGAAATTATCGGTTGGTTTACTTAAAGAAAAAATAATAAAGCTTTCATCTTTTGCTATTGCGGCGTCGTGTTCACTGTGTTCACCATTAACGGCAGGGCCGAGGTTTATTGGCTTGGTGTACTGCCCATTTACAAATTTCGAGTAATAAATATCTCCTTTACCATAACCTTCCTTTCGTGTTGCCGCAAAATATAATGTTCCGTTGAGTGACATAGTGGGATAAAATTCATTATTTTCTGTGTTTAGCAACGAGCCCATATTTTTGGGCTCCGTCCAGCCAGTTGATGTCCTCTCCGCTGCCCAGAGATCAAATCCTCTTTTTTTATTATTCACCAACCTGGTTGAACAAAAGAGAAACTTTTTGCCGTCAGGCGAAATAAACTGATCTACATCATTATCTTTTCCCGAAAAGGGAAGCACTTGCGGTTTTGTCCATCGACCATTAATTTGCTTCATAAACATCATCGTTAGAGATTTGCCTGATTTTCGAGTTGTGAAAGAAAACTCTTTTCCATCCGGCGTAAATGTTGAATTCAGCTCAAAGTCATTTTCCGTCGATACAACTCCCGGTGCAAAAATCATGGGTGTTAATCCCGGTTTCTTTTGCCCTAAATATTCCCCTTTCAATTCTGTAAATTTATTTTCCTGAGCTAATATCCGAGTATTTCCTGCCAACATTAGT
>CAZYTI010001369.1:0-1682 GCA_964650065.1 uncultured bacterium | reverse complement strand
TCACGGGAAGCCTGGATCTGAACCTCTTTTGAAAGTTCAGACGTCTGAACTTTTTGTTTGGCGGCTTTAGATAAACGTTCCAGACCCAAAATTTGGCTGATATAACTTTTGGACTTATTGAAAAGGCGGGCTATTTTTTGTTGCGTATAACCATATTTTTCAACAAGTTGCCGTATCCCAACCGCATCTTCCAAAGGCGTGATGTCCTCTCTTTGGAGGTTGGCAATAAATTGTAATAGGAATCTCTTTTCATCATCGAATTCTTTGATGACGCACGGCAACATTTCCAGTCCCACCATGATGGCTGCTCGATACCGCCTTTCACCACTGATGATTCGAAAAAAGTCATCTTTTTCGATATATTTAACGGTTAATGGATCGATGATGCTATTGAGCTCTTTGATGGATTCAGCTAAAGACTTAAGGGTTTTCGATATAAATGTCTTGCGGGGTTGATCCGGATCTGGTTGAATTCGCTTAATATCAATCATCCGAGCGGACCTTAAGGGGCTTGTATCCTCTCTATCGCCTTTCCGGAGCTCGTCATTCGTTGCCGTGTGTATAAGAAACAATGATTGGTCTTCTGCGTTTTTTGTAAAATTTTTAGACATTCAGGACCTCCCTTCCTATTTGACGAAAAGCTTCGGCATGCTCGCTTTTGGGTGCAAAATAGGTGATTGGTTTTCCCAGGGTTACGGATTCAACGTACAGAACTGAATCCTTGAGCACCTGATTGAACACCATTTCACCGAGGTGTTTTTCGATCATAGACCTGAAGTCCTGCTCAATGCGCCGCCTACCATCATAGCGGTTGATGACATATCCGGAAATCTTCAGCTTCGGATTGGCTCTTCTCTTGACTTTTTGAATCAAGCCATGGACATAACCGGTTCCTTTAACGCTGTAATTCTGGGCCTCCAGTGGAATAATCACACCTTCTGCCGCCGTTAGAACCGACCAGGTAGCGAGTCCTAAATTCGGTGGTGAATCCAAAAGAACTATATCGTACTTATCCCGAATCTCGTCGATCTTGTCGGCTAGATAATAATGGGAATCCCGTTCTGATATGAGCTCGCTTTCCAGTTTTCCAAGGCTTAAATTAGACGGTACGATATCTATATTTTCAAATTTCGTGGGTTGGATGATATCCTTGATCGGAATCTGGTCATCCCGAAGTGCGTCAGTGACAACCAATGATAAACGACGAACATCCGGCAGGAAAGATGAACTCAAAGAGCCCTGTTGATCCATATCCACCAACAGGACCTTGAGTCCAATTTCTGCAAACACACCAGCCAGATTTAAAGAAATAGTGGTTTTCCCAACACCGCCTTTGTTATTATAGATTCCGATGATTGTTGCCATATTTGAAATCTCCATAAGACAATAATGTTGTTCGGTTATGCATCATCCAATATTTGTTAATAACAGCGGAGGGGAGCAATAAAAAATTTCAAGAGAGTTGAAATTTGAAGGAATTCTAAATAGGGTAGGGGGCAATTTTTATTGAAAAAGATGAAGAATAATTCCTTTTCCGATATGTCTTGACTTGAGGATTTTTAGATGCTAAATGCCTTCCTAAATTTTAAGGTTTATTACATGTTGATAATATGGCTCTCAAAGCCTTATTATTAGTTTCGGTCTAAGCCCTCCACCTCTGGTGGAGGACCCGGATAGGTTCT
>CAZYTI010001368.1:0-1682 GCA_964650065.1 uncultured bacterium | reverse complement strand
AATAATGGCACGATATTACACACACCATATTTTGAAGATGAAGAGACACAGCCAATGGTATCCGTAAAAAAACAGGGAAAATGATATTGGTAAGATAGTTTTAAACCATGGATAAGGAATAATTGTAGATCTGTGAAATAGTATTATGTCTAAACTAGAAATCAAAAATGCAACGACATACTCCATGATCGAAGGTATTTTGAGCCTCGGACCGCTTAGGTCACCTGGGTTTATTTAGGCTTGATTTTTGATTTTAGAATAAAATGAATATCTTTGCCGAATGGCTCCTTAAATACGTCGTCTGATTCATCCCTCATCATATAACTTACTCATTTAAGCCCACCAAAAATTTTTAAAAAAAGAGAAATCCCTTCTCATTAAAACGCAAGCATGTGAACCGTTTCCCTTAGAAAAACATCTTGAATTGAGCTGAATTATTAATTACCTTGATTTTATTCACTCCTTCAGTGAAAAAATGGAAGTATGGGAAGCTTTGAAAATTGTATGCAAACGCGATCACATGAGACGATTGAGCCGATTTCTCATTATCGGAATATGCAATTTTCCATTCTTGGCTTGTAACCATCGGGAAGGGTCCATGATAAAATCAATCCTTTCACCAAATCATCAGATTAAGGTTGAGTTTTTCCTAACCTCTAAACACCGCCCGGCTTATTGTGTCCGTTTCAAAGACAGAGCAGTTATTGACACCTCGACCTTCGGCTTTGATTTCAGAGATGCCGAGTCCATGGGAGATGGATTCTCAATAATCAAAACCGGACACAGTAAAGTCAAGGAAACATGGGAAATGATCTGGGGTGAGCAGAGAGAAGTGATCAATCATTATAATCAGATGGTGATCGAGTTAAAAGAAACACACCCTCCTTACCGTCAATTGAATATTATTTTCAGGGTGTACGATGATGGAATGGGTTTCCGATTTGATTTCCCAGCCCAAGAGGAATCCAAAGAATTCGTGATCATGGCCGAGAATACCCAATTCAATCTCACGGGTAATCACAGATGCTGGTGGATTCCCGGTGATTGGGATAGTTATGAACATCTCTACAACAACACAAAAGTGAGTGGGATTGATGCCATCTCAAAACGCAATCATACCGATTTGGCAAGATCCCACATTCCGGAAAACAGCGTGAATACGCCGGTGACCATGAAGTCCGATGATGGAATCTACCTGAGTTTCCACGAAGCCGATTTGACCGATTATGCCGGCATGACACTCAAAGTGGATACGAAGAATCTATCGTTATGGAGTGGTTTGGTGGGATCCCGGGAGGGTTCCAAGGTGACACGAAGGACACCCTTTAAGACCCCCTGGCGTACAATTCAAATTACAGAACGTGCTGGAGATCTAATAGAATCCAACCTCATCGTCAACCTCAACGAGCCCAACAAACTGGAAGATATCTCATGGATCAAACCCACCAAGTATATGGGCATCTGGTGGGAGATGCATCTGGGCAAGAGGTCATGGGATCTGGCCAGCGGCAACCACGGAGCCACAACAGAAAATGCCAAAAGATATATCGATTTTGCAGCAGGAAATGGGATCCCGGCACTCCTGGTCGTGGGTTGGAACTCGGGGTGGGAACACTGGATCGGTTTTGAGGACAGAGAGGGCGTATTCGATTTCGTCACCCCGTACGAAGATTACGATCTGG
>CAZYTI010001367.1:0-1682 GCA_964650065.1 uncultured bacterium | reverse complement strand
ATGGTGAGGTTGTCGCTGTCAACATCCTTCATATGGTCCAAATGAGACGTACAAACCACAAGGTCATGCCGTTTGGGCAAATGACCGGCACATATCTTCGTGCCGCTGCCCCATGGAACGATGGCCAGATTTTCACGGCCGGCGTATTTAACGATTTCCGAGACCTGCCCGGTGTCCTTCGGAAATACCACGGCTTGGGGAACGATACCGTCTACGGCGTACTGGAGCAGGGCTTCGGAATCCGTCTTGACGTATTCCGAGCCACAAATCTCTTTGAGTTTATCGATATTCATTACCGAAGTTGTCACGATAATACTCCCTTAAATCTTCAATCGGCAGGGGTCACTTTCCCGGGATTCAATACGCCCTTTGGATCAAATGTGGTTTTGATCCGGCGCTGAAATTCCAAATCGTGATCTCCAAAGATGAAATAGGTTTCGTTTAATTTTTCTAATCCGATACCATGCTCTCCGCTAATGGTTCCACCCAGGTCGGCACATATCTGCAATATCTCCGAGCCCGCTTTCAGCACCCGCGCCTTTTCATCCGCATCGCGCTCATCGAACATGATCAGCGGATGGAGGTTACCGTCGCCGGCGTGAAATACATTTCCGATGGGCACATCGTACTTGGCACTCACTTCCATGACCCGGGACAGCGCTTCGGGGAGCTTTGTACGCGGGACCGTTCCGTCACAGCACAAATAGCTGGGGCGTAAACGTGCAACCGCCCCGAAGGCGCCTTTGCGACCGGCCCAGAGTTTTGCCCTCTCATCGTCATCTTTGGCCAGTTGAATGCCTCGCACATGATGTCGATTACAAATTTCCTCGATCTTCTCGGCCTGGCGTTCCATTCCATCCTGCATGCCGTCAAGCTCGATGATGAGCACGGCGGCCGCATCGGTCGGATACCCCGCCTGGACCGAGGCCTCCACCGCCTGAATAACTTTATTGTCCATCATTTCCAGAGTGGCCGGGATGATCCCTTCGGCAATGATGGCCGAAACCGTATTGGCCCCGTCTTCAATCGTGTCGTAGATGGCCAGCATCGTCTTGACCGCTTCAGGAGCGCGTATCAGTTTGAGGATCATTTTGGTGGCAATCCCAAGGGTACCTTCGCTTCCCACAAGGAGGCCGGTCAGATCATAGCCGGGATTGTCCTGAGACTTTCCGCCGGTCCACACCACGCTGCCATCATCGAGGACCACTTCGGCACCCAGAATATGGTTGGTTGTGACACCGTATTTTAGGCAATGGGGTCCACCGGAGTTTTCGCCAAAATTTCCACCCAGGGTGGAAACCTTCTGGCTGGCTGGATCGGGTGCATAAATGAAACCCTGTTTGGCCACCCGGTTTTGCAAATCCAACGTTATGACACCCGGCTCCACGGTGGCCGTCCGGTTCGGGATATCGACCTCAAGGATGCGATTCATGCGGGAGAAATGAAGGACAATCCCGCCTTTTACCGGAACGGTGCCCCCGGTCAGATTTGTTCCCGATCCTCGTCCGATGACGGGAATTTTTTCATGATGGGCCAGGGCCAATATTCGAGAAACCGATTCTGTCGTATCAGGGAGCACAACCACATCAGGGCGCGCCCTGTCCAGAGAAGCGTCGTAACTGTACAGCTCGAGATCCGTATCCGAAGACAGGACATTCTCGGATCCCACGATCTCCCGCAGA
>CAZYTI010001366.1:691-1683 GCA_964650065.1 uncultured bacterium | reverse complement strand
GAAGGATGCATCATGAATCGAGAACAATGGAGAATTTCCCGAACAAATCGATAGCATATGGAACTTGCTATCGTGATTTTTTCACCAAAGGAAACAAATTCGGATTAAATACAATGGACCTTCAAATGAAAAAAATCAGTTGTATTTTAATACTTGAAATCTTTATCTTACTCTATTTTCTCGGTTGTCAATCAACCGAATCCAAAATGGATCCCGGTATCGGTGTCCATTATCTTGGACACGCATCCTTCGTACTACAATTCGATAATGGGATCACCATTTTAACTGATTATGGGACATCCCATGCCTGGGATCTCGACAGACCCATTTATGAGATGGGTGACCTTCAACCCAACGTGGTTACCTATTCCCATACCACACACATCGATCATTACAGGGGATCAGTACCTGAGCATGCCGATCATGTGTTAATGCAAGGTGAGGGTCTCCGATTACAGGGAATCACCATCGAACCGATTTCAACTTCCGAGCTTTCCCTTGATGAAAAAGACAATACCAGCTATCTGATTTCTTACAGGGGATTCAATATTTTGCATTTGGGTGATGCCCAGGCAAATATTAAGAATATTCATGAGGGTGAAAATCGGGACCATGTAAAGGCGATCTTCCCCGAAACCATCGATCTTCTACTCATGACCATCGGAGGAAGAACCGATATCATCGAGCATGCCGTATCCTTCATCGATCTGCTCCGGCCCAGAATGGTCGTACCCATGCACTACTGGAAGAAAGAAGATAAACAGAGATTCCTGAGTCATCTTAAAACCCAAAATACAGATACAGATGAAAAGTACCGAATAGAAAAAATCCAGGGCGCACACTATAGGATCTCCGGGATCGAGAACAGAGAAACCTGCATCAAAGTCATTAGCCTGGAGCCTGCACCCTATTCACAACCCGATGGAACGCATTGAATTGAATAACCAGAAACAAAGTCATTAGACTTAAGCCTGCAACCTATTCACAAGCCG
>CAZYTI010001366.1:0-681 GCA_964650065.1 uncultured bacterium | reverse complement strand
TGAATTGAATTCAACAATCCCCTCTTTATGAAGATAAGGAGACGTACTGTGAAACCTAGATTTATACTCATGTGGACGATTATGCTTAACACCCTGGTTCATTCCCAGGACATCGGACCGGACTTCTACAATAATCTGTCGAATCTCCCCTATCTTTACGACAACGTGGAATCATATTATATATCCAGCTACGACCGAACAGGCGGTAACGATGACGGATTCCGGGGAACCTATTCCGAACTGTACGAGGACGAGAATGGAGAACACGTCATTTTCGAGGAAAAAGGTCCCGGATGTATTTACAATATGTGGGGTACAGGACCCGAAAAAATTCCCAACTGGGGTTTGATCAAATTTTACTTCGATGATGAAAAGAAACCGGCACTCACAATGGACGCCCGGGACTTATTCTCGGGTCTGATTCAACCTTTTGTATATCCATTGATCAATCATCAGTATATCTCCAGCGGTGGATTTTCCTCATGTGTCCCCTTCCCTTTTAAAAAAAGTCTAAAGATCACAACTGAAAACACGCCCTATTTCTATAATATATATTATCAACGCTATCGTGATGTGCGAGTGCAATCGTGGTCTCCGGATTTTAAATATGCTGAAATGGTAAATATTTTCCAACGGTGCGGCACCGATCCCAAGTCGTGCCAGCCGGACAGTATCGTGCGA
>CAZYTI010001365.1:0-1683 GCA_964650065.1 uncultured bacterium | reverse complement strand
TACCGGAAACATCGCCAACCGAAAAGAAAAAATGTCGATCATCAATCATGAAAGCATCATAAAAATCTCCGCCTACCTCATAGGCGGGTTCAAGAATGGCGTCTAACTGTAGATGAGGTGGAAGTCCTTGGATGGATCCAGCATCTCGGCAACAAACTCATTTGGATCACCCTGGCTGCCCCTAATTCACCAGATAATCGGACACGTTCAAACCGCTCAGACTCCAGCGCCGCATCCAATTCACGTTTTCTGCGGTTAGCGTCGGAAAAACCCACAGTCAGCAGGACGATTAAGATAACCACATTGCCTGCAATTGGAAAAGACGGGTCGTAAAGCAACCTTACTTTATCGAAAAAGAGAAAAGATGTGAAGCTCAATAAAGCAGCGAATAACAGAAACGCAGCCATACCATATCCAGGATGCAACCGTGGCAACAAAATGATAAAAACTATCCCCACCAGCAGGAAAACACCTATCTCCAGTACAAGGGCATGAGGGGGCCGGATAAGCCAAGAATTCTCCTTGATGTTTTCGACTATCTGGGCATGGATTTCAACCCCGTCCATTCTTGAAGTAATCGGTGTCACTTTAACATCCGCGTCCATGGTGCCAACCCCGCTTAACCCGATAATGGCCACCTTATCTAAATAAGAACCCGGTTCTATTTCTCCGTTTAATACAGACAATGCTGAAACACGCCTACCTTGATAGGCCGGCGAAAAATAAAGCCTGATTTGGCCGTTTAAATCCGTTGGAATAAATAATTCTCCTATTTGAATACCTTCTATACCGTTCTTTCCGCCTTTAACTGCATACCAATTCACACGTTCTTCTGTGCGCAACAGTTCTATGGCAAAAGAAGGCGCCACCTGGTTGTTCACTTTTATAAGTAACGGCATGGAACGAATCACGCCGTCATTATCACGATTATCATTGATATAACCACATCCAAAAGCCGCCTGTTCGATCAGGGGAATGTTGGCCAGATGTCCTTTATAAGACACAAGATACTTAACGGGTGAATCCCCGATGACCATAACAGGCGTTTGTCTGTATTCTGTTTCACTCTCTTGTGCATCTCCGATGAGAGCAGCCCGGGCGATAACCGATGGGGTTTTTCGTAAAACTTCTGCAAGGATCTCATCGTTGGAGGGCAATTTGGCCAATTTCTCTTTTACAAACGGACTTATGTCGGACCTATCTGTAAAAATGACATCCGGAGAGAGGCTGTCAGGCTCCGGCATAATGATATCAAAGCCTATGGCCTTGACGCCCAGCCGCTGAGTCGCTTCGGTAAGCTTTGCAAGTCGCGTCCGGGGCCACGGCCATCGTCCTAGTGCGGTAAGGCTTGCATCGTCAATGTCTACAATGACAACTCGAAAATCTTCAACATTACGGGGAGAAAGATACTGGTAGGAATCGAAAACCAAATTTGTTATAGGGCGCCAATAAGTAGTTTCGTATTTTACAAAGGTAATGGATAACAACAGGAGCAGGGCAATGGTAATAGGGCGTCCTTGGCCTCTTGTTGTCGTAATGTAAATTTTTGAAGATAACCAGCCTGAATATTTTTTTGCGGTATTTTTTGGAATTGATTCCTCCAATGGTATTCTCTATATATCGATCACCATATCATCATAAGCTGTTGAAATTATTAAAGTATGGCCTTCACGGACGATTTCC
>CAZYTI010001364.1:0-1683 GCA_964650065.1 uncultured bacterium | reverse complement strand
CCTACCCCATCGAACCTGCTCTTTAAAATTTTCATGAAAGGAGAGGGATCACCGCCGGACCTCACCTATTTGCAAACAATCATCTTTATACTCGTCATCGCAACCCTCGTTCAAACCGTTGAAATGGTTATTCAGAAGGTCAGTCCCGGGTTGTATCGATCTCTGGGCATATACCTGCCCCTTATAACGACCAACTGTGCTGTTTTAGGCGTTTCCATATTGAATATTGATGCAGAATATAATTTTATTCAGAGCTTGGTAAATGGATTCATGTCAGGAATCGGATTCACATTGGCCCTCATATTGATGGCTGGCCTACGAGAAAAATTGGAGATGGCTAACGTGCCCAGAGCCATGAAAGGTGTACCCATTGCCTTTATAATGGCGGGTTTAATGTCACTGGCTTTCTTAGGATTTGCTGGATTAAAAATATAGAAATTAAATCAACCGGTCACATGCCAAAAAAGAACGCCCCCAAAACAAAAAAGAA
This sequence comes from uncultured bacterium, assembly GCA_964650065.1. Lineage (GTDB taxonomy): Bacteria > Zhuqueibacterota > QNDG01 > QNDG01 > DSAB01 > CAZYTI01. The sequence goes on along the minus strand of CAZYTI010001364.1, from coordinate 1,193 downwards.
TAAAAAAGAGATGCCATTTCTGGATCATCTCGAGGAACTTCGCTGGCGCATTTTAAAAAGCCTGGGTTCAATTATTCTTGTTACTGTCGCAACCTTTCCTTTCACCGGAATATTGCTCAATCTACTGACCCTTCCCAATACCAGATTAAATGATCCAGCCGAACTCATCTTCCTGAAGCCAACCGGTATGCTGGTGGTTAGAATGGAGGTGGCTCTTGCTGTCGGTGTCATCGTTTCCCTCCCGGTAATTTACTATCAATTCTGGCATTTCGTCGCACCAGGACTTTTACAAAAAGAAAAGAAATATTTTATGCCGGGACTTTTATTTACGACGAGCTGTTTCCTCGCGGGTACGGCTTTTGCCTATTTCATATTAATCCCCACAGTACTTCCATTTCTGTTTAGCATGGGCACCGATACCATCGAAGCCAAGATCAACATCACTGAATACATGAGTTTTGTACTCCGTCTCATTCTCGTCGCTGGATTGATCTTTGAACTACCGGTACTCTCTTTTTTCCTATCTCGAACAGGGATTCTGACTCCTAAATTCATGAAAAAATATCGCCGTTATGGCATTGTCCTCGTTTTTATCGTATCTGCCGTTGTAACCCCACCCGATCCCATAAGTCAAATACTGATGGCGTTTCCTCTACTCCTGCTCTACCAGGTGAGTATATGGATTTCCATACTTGGTTATAATAAGAAAAAAGCAAGCGACAGAGCATGGGAAGAAGAATTTGCTGACGATAAAAGTAAATCAGAAAAATAAAAAAAAGGCCGCTGAATCATCAGCGGCCTTTTTTGTCAATAAATTCACATCTATATTAAAGTCGTCCTAAATATCTCATCGCCTTCGGAGCATATTCGCTATTGGGATAACGACTCACCAATTGCTCGAAATTCTCTCTGGCTGTTACACTATCCCCCAATTTCATGTTACATAACCCGCTCATGATCAATGCATCATCGAATTTAAAAGATTTTCCATAATTCATGACTGAATTAAAGGCATTCAGAGCCTCACGGTACTGTTTCATCGCATTGTAACTCTCACCGACCCAATATTGACAGTTACTTGCCAACTGATGGTTTGGATTGGAATCCATGAGAGAGCGGAATATCCGGATGGCCTCTTGATATTGTCTGTTATGAAATGTCTGAAGCGCCTGCTGATAATTTGCTTTAAAATC
>CAZYTI010001363.1:0-1685 GCA_964650065.1 uncultured bacterium | reverse complement strand
TTTAAACATTTGAGTCCTATTAAAAATTATGACCACGGGAATAACCAGAGAACCAGAAAGTCTCCGAGGCTCTGTGTTCTATGTGAGAAAAAAAGGATGGATGATCAAGAAGCAAGGAAATCGGAAATAAAGCAGATGATTCGGTCGGAAAAAAGCGTAGCAGGGGAAACGGCAAATGTACCGGAGAAATATATCCGAAGGGTAACGTGGATAGGGCTTATCATAAATCTAATCCTTTCCGGGTTAAAATTTACCTCGGAATTCTTGGCTCCAGCCAGGCGGTGGTTGCCGACGCCATACACAGCCTGACAAACAGCACAACCGACATCGCCGTCATCATAGGTTCCCATTACTGGTCCAGGCCCCCGGATGAAGGCCATCCGTACGGTCATCGTCGAATGGAGACACTTGTCACGATTTTTATCGGTCTGATTCTTTTGACGGCAGGGGTTGGAATCGGGTGGGAAGCGATCGTGACCCTCCATGAAAAGCACGCAAAACCACCCGGCTGGATAGCGTTTTGGACTGCTGCGTTTTCGATTGTATGTAAGGAGATCGTCTATCGGTGGACGGCCCGTGCCGGGAGACGTGTGAAGAGTGCGGCGCTGGTTGCCAATGCCTGGCATCACCGGGTGGATGCAATCAGTTCAGTTCCTGTTCTCTTTGCGGCAGGAGGTGCTTTGCTTTTTCCTTCGTGGACCTTTCTCGACTATATCGGTGCAGCGTTTGTCTCGATATTGATCCTGCAGGCCGCTCTGAGAATCATCTGGTCGGGACTAACAGAACTGGTCGATGCAGGGGCGCCCAGGGAAACATACGAGACAATCAAAGCCCTTGCCTATAGAACAGCGGCGGTCAGACATGTTCACGGAATACGAACGAGATACATCAGCAACAGTCTTCAGGTTGATCTGCACGTCGTGGTCGATGGGTCAATGACGGTATCCGAGGGGCATGATATTGCCGAGGAGGTCAAAGCACGAATACTCAGCGAGGGACCGGACGTGCTCGACGTCGTTGTTCATATCGAACCAACCGCAGGACCTCGCTGTAAAGCTTAGAACACTTGGGGTGTAAACCACGGATGTTGGTAAACGACAACCTAAAATATTGCGAATAAGACCACTTAACCGGCAGTTCCGGCATATGGGGGAGTTTTTAAAAATGCAGTTGGATGGGTCTCTTCGATATACTTCTGTATTCCCTTTATAATGGCATCGCTCAAGGAGTCCTGATACGTTGGACTGGTCAGCCGTTTACACTCCCTGGAGTTGCTGATAAACGATATTTCGATCAATATCGCCGGCATCTGGGCGCCCAAAAGCACATAGAAAGGCGCCTGTTTAACCCCTTTGTTTTTGATCCTCCGGTACTTTTTCTTTTTCAGGTGATTGCACAGGGATTCCTGGACGTGGACTGCCAGACGGCTCGACTCATTGATTTTGGCATTTTGCATCAAATCGTTTAAAATTGTCTGCAGGTCGCTGATGTTCTTGGTGGAGGTGGCATTTTCCCGGGCGGCCACCAAAATCGATTCATCATCGGTTGCGAGGTTGAGAAAATAAGTCTCGATGCCGTATGCCCTTTGATCCCTGGATGCATTGGTGTGGATGGATATGAATAGGTCCGCATTTTTTGTATTTGCAATAGCCGTCCGTTCTTCAAGGGTAAGATACCGGTCACCC
>CAZYTI010001362.1:0-1687 GCA_964650065.1 uncultured bacterium | reverse complement strand
AGAAGAAATTGCGAACGATCCGATATTGTGTGAAAGGATCAAATCGCTCACATTCACCTACTATGACAATGAAGACAGCCCCTTTGAGATCTGGGATTCTGATTCGGAGGATTTCGGATATGCCACCCCCAGATCAATCGGCATTGCGCTCGAGCTCGGAAATGATCCTGATCCGCGGCTGTTTGAAACCATGGTAACGCTTCCGGTAAGAAGGGATAAAAAGGAATAGAGCTTTGGCCGTGTGGAGGAAAACAGTAAGCAATAACCGCGGAACCGCTTTGCTGATTACTGTTACGATTATCACGCTGTTGGTTGCAGGCGCATTGGAGATCCACAGAAAGATGCGGTCCACTGTCTTCTCCACGGGAACAACCCGTGATCGGGTCACCCTCTCGCATATGGTGTCAGCCGGTGTAAATGTGGCTATGGCAATGCTTGTTAAAGACAAAAAGGAATCCGATATAGACTCGCTGCAGGAAGACTGGGCCGATCCTGAAAAAATAGCAGAGGTTCTGGGGGACATCCGCTTTGAAAACGGAAACGTGACCTTTACAATCAGTGATGAACTTGGCAAAATTCAGATTAACGCCCTTGTCAAATTTCCGAAAGGTCGCGTTTTTAACACGGCTCAGAAGTTGATGTGGGAACGCTTTTTACGGTTTATCATTTCTCTGGACGATAGGTTTGAAGAGATAGAAGAGACCACCATCATAAACTCGATGAAAGACTGGCTCGACTCGGGCGACGATGATTTAATCACCGGTTTAAATGGAGCGGAATCCGAATACTATCAGGATCTTGAACCGCCATATGCCTGCAGAAACGGACCAATGACCCATCTGGATGAAATTGCCCTGGTTAGAGGGGTTACGCCGGAGCTTTTCCATGGCGCTTCCGAAATGGCCGGCATTTCCGATTACCTGACGATTCACGGCATGACCGATACAGGCGGGAATACATTTACATACGGGGGAAAAATAAATATAAACACGGCGCCGGTTTCTGTGGTTGCGGCAATGTTGCCTCCGGAAAATGAAGACCTGGCCCGGGTCATATGCGACTATCGCCTGGAAACCTCGGATTCGCAATACATCCATGAGATTTCAAGTCCCACATGGTATAAGAACGTGCCGGGTTGCAGCGACATTGAAATCGATCCCGGGATTATCACAACTGCAAGTGACATTTTTCGCATCGCGTCAACCGCAAAATTAAATGAAATGAAAATGACTGTGGCAGCCGTTGTAAAGCGGGAAAAGGAAAGTAAAACAGGAAAATGGAAGTGCAGTGTCTTGCGCTGGGTGGTGAAATGAGCAGAAAAATACTCGGACTCGACATCAGAAATCACGCAGTATCCGCGGTGCTGGTAAACAGCGGCATCAAGGGAAGCGCCATAAACGGCTATGCGCATGTTCCGATAACGGAACAAAACGATATCGAAAACAATATCGCCGCAGCACTTGAAACGGTTCTTGAAACCATGAATATTACCGGTTCGGTCTGCATCACCTCATTTCCGGCCGACCAGATATCGTACAGAAACATTCAGGTCCCGTTCAAGGAAGCGAAAAAAATCGGTCAGATTCTGCCGTTTGAACTGGAGGCGACGCTTCCCTTCCAGGTTGATGATCTCATCATCGATTTTCAGCCCATAAAATTTCCGGGCCCTACCGACCATACCCACATT
>CAZYTI010001361.1:0-1691 GCA_964650065.1 uncultured bacterium | reverse complement strand
AAGGGACTCGGTGATCACGATAAAACCGAATGATTTTAACCAGCCAATTACAGGCGAACATACGATTAAAGTGATCAGTAAAGATGATACCGATTTGATTGATCCGAAAGGTGATGGAATTACTGTCGATCTGGTAGAACCGACTTTTGAGAAGGATATCTTAATATTGGACGATACGAGAGAAGACGCCAGCCTGAGATACGTTTCTGACGATGAACATGATGCCTTTTATCTAGAAATTTTTGGGCAAAATACGTCCTATTCTATTGATGAAAGAAACATGAAAACCCGCGCATTTCCATCACTCAAAATCCTCGGAAAATATAAACTCGTCATCTGGCACAGCGACGATAATAAAACACCCTTTTATATACAGAATCCGAGAGCACGCGATGGAATAAAGAACTTTCTGAATGTTGGAGGAGATTTAATTCTCTGTGGTACAAAAATATGGAATCCATGGCTGCCGGAGGCAGATCCAATTCAAGGACTACCGCATCCGATTCCCTTTGAACCCGAAACTTTTGTGTATGACTATTTACATATATTAACTGGAGAGTTGTCGAGCGATCGGGGGAGTTTTACAGGGGCCATTGGGATAAGTGGGTTTGACAATGTGTCGATTGACACATCTAAGATGAGTCCCAATTATCCGTACTTTGGTAAACCCCATCTCGTACAGGTTGTTGTGGAGAAAGGCCCCTTTGCCAGAGAGATTTGTATTTTCCAAGGCAGCGACATGTATGCGGAAGGATTACCTTGCGGTATTCGGTACTATGGGGATGTGTATAATATCGCCTTTATTGGTTTTCCTTTATGGGCTTTGAAGTTAGAGAATGCAAAGATATTTGGTGCTCAATTATTGAGAAGTATGGGGTACTAACTGTAAGTACTAGCGAAGCTTCGCATCTCCTCCAGAGGCGCCTGTCTGCCGCTAGGCAGGGATCCGCCTATGGAGGAAAACTGATAATTAATGGTTACTGGCCACTGGCTACTTGTCACTGGTTAAATAAAGAAAATCAGTATGAATTATTAACCAGCAACCAGTGACCAGAAACCAGTAACATAATAACCTTAATACTATTTGTACTGAAGAAAACTTGACTCAAAAATCAGGTTATTATCGTGATAAAAGGTTTACTGGGATTAATCCATGAGATCAAAAAAGCATATACCAATCATTATCATATTCTTTATTTGCTACGGTTCCCTGTTTGCTCTCAATACGGGAAAAATATCAGGTAAGGTGACTGATAAACAAACCGGAGAACCTCTTTTCGGAGCCAATATCTACCTGGTTGAAACCAATTTAGGAGCAGCCTCGGAAAGTGATGGATTTTTTTATATCATTGGTATACCCCCGGGCAGGTATGAGGTAAAGATATCTTACATGGGCTACAAGGCGATGACCGTCAAGGGAGTTTTGGTAAATGTGGATTTAACGACGAAGCTCGATGTTGAAATGGATCAGGAAATTGTTGAAGGAGAAACGATCACTATTTTTGCCGAGCGGAAAATGGTCCAAAAAGATATTACATCCACACGTAGAATCACGACGAGTGACGAAATTGCAAATACACCCGGTGTGGAGACAGTCACCGATGTACTCAAGATGCGAGCCGGGGCTGTGTTCGATCAAATTCCCAGAAGATTGTCTATGGGAGAAGGCACTCTGATCCAAGTCCAGGATG
>CAZYTI010001360.1:0-1692 GCA_964650065.1 uncultured bacterium | reverse complement strand
GCAATATGAAATATTTCACTAATTCATCCGTTTCACTCCTTTTTTGAGAAACGGGTAAATCCGAAATTCGAATATCGAAATTCAAAACCATATGACTTGGAAGATCGCACACTAAAATTTGCCAAGGATGTCATGGATTTTGTGAAGAAATTGCCAAAATCGTGCATGGAATTTTTGAGACACAGCACTAGTATCTGTCTTGAAGACAGGAATTTGTTTTCATCTACCCTATTGCCCCGACGGTCAATTCAAGAATGTCTCTTTAAAAAGCTCAAAACAGCCCGGATATATTCTTCCGGCTGATGTTCATAGGTGTTGTGACCGCACTTGGGAAGTACTGCAAGTTCACCCTTTGGCAGATGCCGATAAAAAGCAACACCCTGCTCGACTTCAAACAGGGAGCTCCTGTCCGGATACAGCACAAGGGTGGGGCACGCTACTGATGGCAATAGATCTCTTATGTCAAAAAATCCTGTGCCGTATGCTCCGCCATATACAATAAATTGATTATAAAATGTTTCTGCATTTTTTCCATGCCAAAAAATGAATGTCTCTTTAAGATCCGGCTCCAGGTCGCAAAACGGTTTTGGAAACATCGATTTGTTAAATTCCGGCATGCTTAATTTGCTGTAACAGAGCGTGCTCGAAAGAACGAAAGTGTTAACTTGATTGGGATACTTGACGGCATATTCGGCTCCAATTACGCCTCCTTCACACTGGCCAACGATATGAAAGGACTCAATATTGATAACCTCCCGCAATGCTGCCAGTTCTTCCACGGAATCGGAACAGAATTTATTGCTTACATAAAATTCTTCAAAATCGGGTCCCCTTTCAGACTGTCCATATCCCCTCCGATCGTACATTACAATCCTGTAACCCTCTCTCACTAGACTCGGGTATATATCTTTCCACATTTTCGTACATCCAAAACCATGATGTAGAAGCACAATTGTGTCCCCGTCTCCATGGATTTCATAATATATCTCTAATCCGTTTATAGTCGCAAAAGGCATTTACACCTCTCTATTTTTTAAGTTAGAATTTGGGGCATATTTTTTTTATGGCATAAACCAAAAAGGATGAAATGTCAAAAACTGGATAAAAAATACGCTCCTTTTGTAGAATTGGATGTATACTTTTTACGCACTTTCTCTCAAATTGTCTGACACAAATATATTGCCAAACGCGATTTTATCGGATAAGTTCAATTAATTTGGATGGTTGGACGAAGTGTAGAAAAATATGGCACGGCTTTTGCTCCTCATGTGGCTAAGAATCCAAAATTGAGAAGTCATGACCACCTGTTAGGCTGGCTATGCCGGTGATCATGACTAATGAGGTTAAATGAATAGGCTTGAATTCGAAACTTGGAAGAGAGGCTGAGGCGGTGATCTTATGGCTGATCAGACTATAACGCTACCCATTACAGGAATGACCTGTGTCAACTGCGCCGCGAACATCGAGCGCGGTGTGAATAAACTTGAAGGCGTCAAAACGGCCAATGTCAATTTTGCAGCGGAACAGGCCACAATCTCCTTCGACCCGAAACAGCTTCATGTTCGGGATGTCGTTACAAAAATTCACGGCTCGGGATACGGGGTGCCAACGGCGGAGATAGAACTTCCGATAACCGGTATGACCTGCGCCAACTGTGCATCAAATATAGAAAGAGTCCTCAATAAAAAAGTG
>CAZYTI010001359.1:0-1692 GCA_964650065.1 uncultured bacterium | reverse complement strand
TCGTCCAATAACAGGATGAGCTTGGCGGTATCATAAAGACTAAGACCTGTCGTCGGTTCATCCAGCACATAAAGAATATTGCCCTTCCGCCGTCTGCCGATCTCTTTGGCGAGTTTAATCCTTTGTGCTTCACCTCCACTAAGGCTTGGAGTGGGTTGACCTAGGCCTATGTACCCCATGCCAATCCGTTCCATTACGTTTAATGTAGAAATAATCCCTTGATGATCTTCAAAGAAAGAAACAGCTTCTGAAACTCGCATTTCAAGGATATCACAGATATTTTTATCTTTGTATCTAACAGATAACGCTTCATCATTATACCTTTTCCCATGGCATTCCCTGCATGAATTATATATGTAGAAATCTCCTCCCAGCCAGATTTTTTCGCGGCCGCTACCGCCACACACAGAACAGGCCCCCTTTGAGTTGAATGAAAAATGACCGGAAGATAATTTCTGCTGTTTTGCTTCCGGTTGTTTCGCAAACAGTTTCCGGATTTTATCCCAGATGCCGATATAGGAAACCGGGTTGGAGTTCATATGTCTGCCAATGGGAGCTTGTGATACTTCCGCATATCCGGAGATATGCGCCACACCTTCCAGTTTATCCGCGACTGTTTCAATCACTGCTGATTCAGCGTCACTATCTATTTCGTTTTCTTCAATATCCGTTCCACCATTTTCCCATTGATCATGAAAATAGCCCTTAATGAGAGGGATCAGCGTATCTGAAATAAGCGAACTTTTCCCGCTTCCGGATACACCGGCAATTCCGACAAGCACTCCCAATGGGAATGATACCGTCACATCCTTGAGATTGTTTGTTCCGGCATGCCGGATTGTCAGGCAAGGCGTCGCTTTAGTAAGACTCGTTTTATCAGTCGTTTTTTTATTTTGTATTGGTTTATCAATCACGGATTTATCAATTACACTATTTTGATGAATGGCTCTGACAGGCATGGCGACTTTACCTGAAAGATACTGACCCGTTATCGATTCATTGCATTGCAGCAGACCCGCCAAATCACCCTGATATACAATTTGACCGCCCTCTATGCCGGCTTTCGGCCCCATGTCAATGATATGTTCAGCCATTTCAATCGTGTTGCTGTCATGTTCCACTACGATGACCGTATTACCCAATTCCCTAAGAGCGCTGATCGATTTCAAAAGCTCGCTTTTTTCCGATTCATGCAGCCCTACCGTGGGTTCATCGAGTATATAGATCAGGGAATCCATTTTTGAATCCAGATGAGAATTAAGAAAGAGCCGCTGTATTTCTCCGCCGCTCAGTGTAGGCATTTCTCTGTAAAGGGACAGATAGCCCAGACGGGATTTAATCAAATCATTTGTTTTGCGCAGTATTTCGTTCAGCAGATTTTTCCCGAATGGCGTTAACGTTTTTTGCTTCAACAAGATGTTAAAAAATTCCTGTATTTCAGCAACCGTCATCTTTCCAAGTTCACCAATATGTCTGCCATTTAAAAAAACTCGACGCGCTTCTTCTCCAATCCGAAATCCATGACACTCACTGCATTCAGTGCTTGTGTAAATACCGCTTAAATCTTCTTTCTTGTAAAGACGGCCCTGCAGAATTCTTGTTATACAATAGCTGCGTTTTAGATAGTTATTATTTACGGTTCTTCTCCAATTTAGTTGGAGTCAAAAAGGTTATAATCGTGGGATTTCAGAT
>CAZYTI010001358.1:0-1696 GCA_964650065.1 uncultured bacterium | reverse complement strand
GGTACGGATCCTGTCCGGATCATCCGTGCGGTCCATCGGAACATCGAATCCGTCCGACCCAGGGACAGTTTTGGAAATGGGAATGCCGGTGAGAAGATCGTCCAACACTTGATATCCCAATGGGATGCTTATACCGCTACGCAATGAGGCAGAATGATTAAGGTTTGTCACGTTATTTTTCAGCACCGGATTTTTGATGGAAGGATCTTCTATAAGGAAGCGATCTCACTCGGGAAACATGGGTATCGGGTTGTTCTTCTGGCTCCGACCCTGGATGGAGTCACTGCGGGTATAAGAAAAAAAATACCCATGTCCTCTTTAACCAAATACGAGGGATCGGGTATTCATTTTCAATATTATCGCTATCATAAGAAAATTCCCAAATTATTTGGATTGAGACATGGGCTAAATATGAGGCGATTGGTGGATAAATTAATTGAGATCGATGCTGAACTCTATCACTTTCATGAGTATCGGTTTACCATGGAAGCCGCCCTGAAACTAAAGAAAAGAAATCCCGGGGTTAAACTGGTTTTCGATTTTCATGAATTCTATCACCATCAGATGAGAACCAAAAAGAAGTGGAAAAAACATAGTAAAAATTATGTGAAACTTGAAAATAAACTGCTCGACAACGTCGATCATATCTTTACGGTGAGTGATTTTATCACCGATTATTACAGGACGTTAGTCGGTTGTCGAGTCACCACGATCATGAACTGTCAGTCTGAAAATATTTTTCAAACACCTCCCTTAATAAACCATGAGCAAATGGATGGGTCGTTTTGGATCGTTCATGAAGGCGTCATGACTTTCGAACGGGGATTGAAGTTTATCATAGAGGTGGCGAAACATATCACAGTACCCAATATAAAATTTCTCTTCATAGGGAATCTCTTTGCCAGGGAGAAAGCCTATTTAAAGAATAAAATAAAGGAATATTATTTAGGGGATAAATTTCACATTACAGGATTCTTGGATTATTTAGAGGTCCCTTCATGGATGGTTCGATGCAAAATGGGATTGTTTTTAAATGGCTCTATTAATGCAAAAGCCGGGATGGGAAACAAGGTTTTTAATTATCTGCGATTTGGATTGCCCATCGATGGTCTGGAACACCCGGTTTTATCGGAGTGGATCCACAGGTATCAAATCGGCATGAGCATTTCGACAAGGGATCCTCAAAGAACGGCCCATGCAATAGAAGCATTATACAAGGATCCGGCACGATATGCCCAGATGGCCAAAAATGCAAGGGAGTTGTTTCAGGAGACGTTAAATTGGGATGTCATGGAGACTCGTTTGCTTCATGCATATCAATCGATTTTGGAGATTGAGTAGATGGATCATCGTGTAAATACCGTCCTGTTTGTACAGGATTCATCTCCGTGTATCCGAACCATCAAGATGGCGAATGCTTTGAGAATGAAAGGATTCAACATCCATCTCGTACATCGAAATAAAACCCCGGACGAAGTCTACGGATATGGGAACGAAGCGTTTCTGTCGATGAAATGTCTGCCCCAAAACAGACATCAAGATCTCCGGAGCATCGCATCCCAAATTCAAAAATACGGGATTGAACTCATTCATTATCACAATCAGCCCGATGTTCTGGGAGCCAAACTCATTCAAGCTAAACTGGGTGCCCCTGTCATCTATGACCAGCATGATTTTATGTCTTTTAAACATAGAC
>CAZYTI010001357.1:1319-1697 GCA_964650065.1 uncultured bacterium | reverse complement strand
CAACAATTTCACATGCGAATTTACATAGTAAAGGATTTTTTTTGAGGAGCCGGGAAAGATACCCTTAATGATACTGGGAATAGAGATGTATTTTTCCCTTTTTATAAAGTTTTTATCTTTAATGTATTTCTTTATCGTAGAAAATGACATCTCATTGTCGGGCAGATAAATCCCGCTTGATTTGACCTGTTCGTAATGATGGCTGTCAGATGAAGCAATTCCGCGAAAACCATACTCCAAGGCAAGAATTTGGGCCATTACATTGGCATGTTTCATCCAGGCTATTATAGGGAATAGATTGATATTTTGAGCGTTGAATGCTTCGATTTCATCCACCATCTCACATAATTCTCTAACCTTTGTTTTCTCTTTTCCGTT
>CAZYTI010001357.1:0-1309 GCA_964650065.1 uncultured bacterium | reverse complement strand
ACGTAAGCAATTTCCCTTGAACAATAAATGGATGGGGCAGTAAGGCCAGGCCTCCTTGCTTATGAATTTCCTCGACTGCCTCTCTTGCATCGGGATAATCCGGCATATCTTTTTTGATTCCAACGGCAAGAACATGATGATCTGAAATTATTTCCTGCACCTTCAGAATGTATCCATGTGCAGTTCCCTGTTTGAATTTGGCGAAGATTCCTGGATCGATTTCCTGGACTACAGCATCCATAGATTTTAATCGATTCAGAGCATCTTTATAGCCTAGAATATGGCTTCTACTCTTATTCAGCACTGCTAAACCCAAGACTGCATTACTCAACTTATCTATGAGTGTAGATGGAGGGATTGTTTTGTTAATGTGGGCATGAAAGTCTGTGAGTATTCTTTCTTCCAATCCGAATTTATGATGCATTTGTCCACCTGAAAATATGCACCTATGATTTTATGCGTCCGATGTGGATTAAGACAATCGTCTCAAGAGATGAATTGAGGGATGATTTTTATTCCTTCTAACGGGCTCCAAAATATCTCTTCCCCGATTCCTTCTCTTCTGGAGGAGCAGGTGGTTCCCAGCGTCCTGATTCCACTTCCACCCAAAGCTTTTCCATCTTTTCCATCAATTCGTTGTATATTTCACCCGCATTATCCTGATTTTGAACAATCTCGTAGAGAATTTTATAATAGCCTTGATTGGCAAGTCTCATGAAGGGGCGAACTCCGTCATAGGATTCCCGAAAATCATTGGCCGTGAATGTTACGATTTGATCATCGTAGTCTACTCCTGGCATTCCCTTCAGCAGATCGAGGCTTGCTGGATGAACGGCCCTGAGCTGAGCTTTGATAGGCTGGATCAGATGAGCCGCCTTACAATTGGATATGTTTCCGACTGCCCTTTGGGCAGCCTCCCGCATTTCCTGATGCACTTCTTCAAAAGGGATCAATTCTGCATCTCCCGCACCCTTGGCTTTCTTGACTCTAACAAACTCCAGCCAATCCATCCATTCAAGCTGCTCTTCCAGTTTATCGTCTCCGGAGGCAATGATAACGGGAACATCAACACGTCCCCATGAATAGGCAATTATTTCTGTTTCATTTATGGGGATATCATTGAGTATCCAGTCCATCCCGAGATTGACAGTGTGGGATGCAAATCCTCCTCCTCCGGTTCTTGAATGCATGCATAACGCAACAATTGCATCGTAGATTCCCTCTTCTGTAAGATCGACATACGGATCAAATTGTTTATCCTTGAAAACCATCTCGGCCCGCGAATCCATTTGGTCCAGAAGAATATCAG
>CAZYTI010001356.1:0-1698 GCA_964650065.1 uncultured bacterium | reverse complement strand
ATGTTGTAGAGCAGGCACAAAGATATTTGGAGGAGAAGATCGAAACCGGAGAACTGACTATTCCGGATGGTGTGAGTTACCGGTTTGCCGGCAGCTATGAAAATCAAATTCGTGCGACACAACGGATGAGAATCATTCTCCCATTGGCACTTTTTATCATTTTCCTGATACTCTATTTTCAGTTTCGAAGAGTTTCAACCACACTAATCGTTTTCTCCGGCATTTTTGTAGCCTGGTCAGGCGGATTTGTCATGATCTGGCTCTATGGACAGGATTGGTTCCTGAACCTGCCATTTATCGGACAGAGTCTGAGGGAATTGTTCCAAATTCACCCAATCAACCTTTCAGTCGCTGTCTGGGTCGGTTTTCTTGCGCTTTTTGGCATTGCTACGGATGACGGCGTCCTCATCAGTACCTATATCAAACAGAGCTTTGAACAACGAAAACCCAAAACGATTCAGGAAATCAGGGATGCGACAGTTTATGCGGGTACCAGACGAATACGCCCGGCGATGATGACGACAGCAACGACCATCCTGGCTTTAATCCCGATACTCACATCCGTCGGTCGAGGATCCGATGTCATGATCCCGATGGCCATTCCATCATTTGGAGGAATGATATTTGAGATATTAACGGTATTCGTGGTTCCCATACTCTATACGATGCTTGCAGAGCGAAGGATATTAAAAAATCAGAATTAAAGGAACGGTGATATGAAGCATTATATGACATTATTAACCATTATTTTGATGAGTATATTTCTTTTTTGTGTTAAGAATGACATTTTTATTGAAAACGTGAACGATGATCAAATAAAAGACAATGCAATTGATTTTTCTGAGATTGGCAGTCAAAGTGAAATGGTGACATTGGCCTTACATAAGGGAAAAGTCATCTTGCTCAACTTCAGTGCTATGTGGTGCGGTCCATGTCGGGTTGAGGCTTCGGAATTGGAGGAGATATATGAAACATACAAGGGTAGGGGGCTGGAGGTCATTCAGTGTATTTTCGATAACGAATCAAGGAACCGGGCTGATTCGACCGACCTTCAGCGTTGGATTAAAGAATTTACCTTGAGTTTTATGGTAATTCATGATCCTGATCTCTCAACAGTGGGTATATACAATGTAAGCGCCATTCCTCTGAATATTATCATTGACAAAGATTTTTTCATAAGGTATCGACGAGAAGGATTTTCAAAGAAGGAAATAGTTCAAATCATCGAGGATTATCTTTGATTGGTCTTCATTCCGATCAGGTGAATTGGCGTCAATGAACATATTATGTGATTAAATAATTTTCTTTAGTGTATGTTACAGAATAATGCAATTGTCATTTCGAAGAAGTCCCGAAAGAGAAATGAAAAGGTTTCATTAATATTCGGGAAGACTGAGAAATCTTCAGACTGAACGTTTTTAAGATTTCTCTCCAGATAAATCGGGATCGAAATGACAACCTTGCCTAAGTTGCAACATCCCTTGATCCTCCTGATGCATCGGGAGGACTTGTCATTGTGAAATCTTCTTAATTTGATACCAATTCGACTGACGGCATGTCTAAAAAACCGTCCTATCCACGGGTGATCGATTACACTTGCCGAGTAAGTGACAAATGAAAAAATTTCAAAAAGCCGTTAGAAATTGTCATTTAATTTATTAAATTAATAATAGTTCGATATTTTATAATATTGGGAAT
>CAZYTI010001355.1:0-1699 GCA_964650065.1 uncultured bacterium | reverse complement strand
ATCACGGGCGTGATCATCGGTCATCTGTATAAAGAGTCCGTTACCCTGGTCTCCTTTATGTAATTGACCCGTTGAATGGAGGAATCTCGGACCATACCCCACCGTGGTTGCTAAACAATAGTTATCCTGCAATCGGGTCCGAAGTATACGAAATACAGCATCCATGCGGTCTGTTGGTGTGATATAGGCTTGTATGGCAATATAATCCCGTGGATGTGCTTGTAAGATAAAAGATTTCCAGGTATCCCCGTTCAGCTTGGCGGGTTCATCAACCGGAAGATCACCCGATTTCCTGTATGCTGCGACCATCTCCCATGCCCGTACTTTCGCCGATTCGACATCGGGTTGATTAAAAGGGTGTATTTTCATGCGGTGTCCTGCAATGGCAACGGCCATTTCCCACAGAAAGATCTGTGCGCCAAGATCATACAAATCAGACAATGCCAAATGTATGAGCGGTTGGCCGGAAGACTGCAAAATATTGACTGCCTCGTCATGGGTTTCGTCACCAACCAATCGAATATACACGAATAACCGATCATCCCCATAAACTTCGGGTGGCCCCAGCGGTTCTGAAATGACCGGAAGTATTCCTTTTCCTTCTTTCCCGGTACTTTCAGCGATGAGTTGTTCCAACCAAAGTCCAAAACTCTGTATGGACGGGGACAGAATAAAACTCAATTTATCACGATCCACCTTCGCCGCTTCTCCCAGGATGACACCAAGAAGAGCGGCTTCATTCTCCCCGTCCCAGGTGGTATTCTCTCGCCTGGATTGAGACATGACCACCTTGGCCCGATCCAAGAGTAGTGATATATCCAAGCCCATAAGCGCCGCGGGCACAAGCCCAAAGAAAGAGAGGGCCGAATAACGTCCACCGATGTTTGAATCATTTAAAAATGTTTTCCGAAAACTTAGCCTTTTGGCCAAATCTTCCAGTTGACTCCCGGGATCGGTAATGGCAATGAAATGAGAACCCGTATTTTCCAGTCCGATTGAATCTGCGGTCAGATTATAAAAATATTTAAAGAGGGATAACGTCTCAACAGTACTTCCCGATTTGGTGGAAACGATGAACAGGCTTTTTTCAGGAGCGATGCGACTTGCATGCGATTCTATGACGTCCGGATCCGTACTGTCGATGATAGCAAAATCTAAATGATCCTCTCCGACTCCAAAGGTATTTCTAAATACGTCCGGGGCCAGACTGGATCCCCCCATACCCAATAAGAGACCATGTGTATATCCATCGTCTCGAACAGAATCGACAAAATCTAAAATTTCCGGTTGTCGTTTCTGCATCTCCTCTACTGTATTTAACCAGCCCAATCTGTTATCGATCTCTGAAAGATCCTCCTTCCAAACGGTATGATCGTGTTTCCAAATGCGTTGCACCACCTTCTGTGTAACCAGTTCTGCCAGACCCTGCCTTACTTCGCCCTCGATAAGCCTTAAATTGAAAGACAGATTATTTCTTTCTTCAATGGTCATATTGTAATTCCGATTATGCTTAATCCCACGCTTCCAAACCATAACTTGCGGCCCCGAACAATGCAGCCTTCGGATTTAATATGATGTGAATAGGTATGCGGGACATCATTTCTGACATCCGGCCTTTATTTCGAAACGACTCTAAAAAACGTGTATGTTCTAAAACTGTCTGTATACGAGGAGGAATGCCTCCCCCCAGGTAGATGCC
>CAZYTI010001354.1:0-1700 GCA_964650065.1 uncultured bacterium | reverse complement strand
TTACAATTACCGGTCTCATTTTGTTTTATTGTGCTGAAGACAAAGGAGAGCCCGATACGGCCGGAAGCGGCGATTATGCTGACCTTGTCAGCTTGTTTAAAGAATTTCGTGAATTTCAGCGGGTAAAAATCAGTGACGGTGTGCCTGATTACACGAATGACGCTATGGAGGAGCAGAAACGAGGTCTGAAGATATTTCAAGGCCGCCTGGCTGCCCTTGACATACAGGAGTGGCCGGTATCTCAGCAGGTCGATTACCATTTGGTCCGTGCTGAGATGAACGGGCTCGATTTCTTCCACCGTGTACTTCGCCCCTGGTCACGAGATCCACTTTTTTACCTGCCCGGTCAGGGTGGCTCTGTGTTCAGGATGACCGGTTTGTCGGGTCTTAGGCGCTCCAGATTACCCTTGTCCGACGACCGCTTACCTGAATTTAGAATGAAGCTGCAGGCAGTCCCGGCAATTTATGAGCAGGCCAAAGGGAATCTAAAAGATGTTCCTGAGGATTTTGCGCTCCTCGCCATCCATTATTATGAGAGAGAGGCCTCCAACTACCGTAATCTTGCAACACGGATGGCAGATCACCACCCGGAACTTGTTCCCGATGCGGAACGAGCCGCCGATGCGGTGATAAACTACGGAAAATGGCTCGAGGATAACAAGCACAAAATGACCGGCCCCGCGGGCATTGGGATAGAAAACTACAACTGGTGGCTGAAGAACGTGCATCTCTTTCCCTACACCTGGGAAGAGTGCAATACCATCGTACAGCATGAATACAGCCGCATCATCACTTTTCTTAAATTAGAGGAAAACAGAAACCGCAATCTCCCACCACTCGAGGTAGCGGATACGGCGGAGGAATGGTACCGCCGCCTGGATATTGCCCTCAATGATGTTGTTGAATTCCTCCGCGATGAGGAAATTTTAACCGTTCCCGACTGGCTGGACCCTGCGGATTACAGC
This sequence comes from uncultured bacterium, assembly GCA_964650065.1. Taxonomy (GTDB): domain Bacteria; phylum Zhuqueibacterota; class QNDG01; order QNDG01; family DSAB01; genus CAZYTI01. The sequence goes on along the minus strand of CAZYTI010001354.1, from coordinate 735 downwards.
GATCCCAAGAAACCCAGAAGACGATTGCCATCAACGCCCACCATCGACTCAAGAGCACGCGAGCGGGAGGTGCTTCCCGGGGAGACACATGAGTTTATTGGTCACCTCTTCGACGAGCAGAGGTTAGAGCGTGATGACCGGCCGATACGCGGAGTACAACGCCTTTATAATATGGATTGGATCCGTTCGGAGGGATGGGCTGCCGGTCTCGAGGAGCTGTTGATGCAGGCGGGTGTTCTCGATAAACGCCCTAGAAGGGGAAGGGAAGTAGAATACCTCATGAACGCTTCGCATATGAGCCTCTCCATTCCCGACCTGAAATTTCACGCCAATGAGATAACCTATGCTGAGATGAGGAAGCTCTGTGCCGAGATCATGCCGTACAATTGGTCACATGAAGATGATCGAATGGTGTGGTTTGAAATGCAAACCAACATGCGTTCTCCCGGTTTTCATACGGGTGTCGTCATGGGCAAGGCCCAATTTACGAAGCTGTTAAAAGACAGGGCCATGCAGTTGGGAGAAGATTTCGTTCTGCGCGATTTTATTGACGAGTTCCTGGCAGCCGGTATGATACCCATGGCGCTAACGAGGTGGGAAATGACCGGTCTTGATGATGAGATCAAAAAGTTATGGTAATAATAGGAAACTAAAGACTAGTGAAGCTTCGCATCCCCGATCGCTCAGGATATTCAACCTGGGCGGAAAAATGGATCTGGATATACATACTAAAGG
>CAZYTI010001353.1:0-1702 GCA_964650065.1 uncultured bacterium | reverse complement strand
AGGTATTCCGATCCCTGCCCGCTTACTATACCCTCTTTATTTATTGGAGACTGTTTATGTTTAAGAATTATTTAAAGATCGCTCTGCGGAATATCAACAAACACAAGGGATATTCATTCCTCAATGTGCTGGGTCTGGCGATTGGCATCGCCTGTTTCATATTCATTTTTCTTTATGCTCAATTTGAGTTGAGTTATGACAAATACCATTTGGATTCAGATCGCATCTATCGCGTAGCCAAGTCCCGAAAGACAGAGGCGAAGCTGGACTTATTGGCATCCAACGTCACGGAGGTGGCACCCGCACTAAAGGAAAGATTTCCGGAAGTGGAAGCTGCAGCAAGAATAGGTGGAGCGCACTACCGGTATATAAAAGTGGGTGACAGGATCTTCATGAAAGAAAATGTCGTCATGGCCGATCCGGAAATATTCGATATTTTGTCGATGCCGTTTATTCTTGGAGATAAAGAGACAGCGCTCTCCCGTCCGGGAACTATGGTCCTAACAAGACACATCGCAGATAAATATTTTGGACAGGAGATCCCTGTTGGAAAAACCATCCTGTTGGATACGACGGCCTATGAAATCACAGCAGTTGTGGAAGACTGTCCGCCCAATACCCATATGAAATATGAAATGATTGGTTTCCTGAAATATGGTGAAGGCAGTCCCTTCTATTCGCCCTGGGGAGGCTGGCATTGTATGAATTATATCAAACTGGGCAAGGGGGTCGATCCAGACGCATTTGAAGAAAAGATACGGTTTTTGCCTCATGAATATATTGGGGATCGATTGAAGGAGCAAGGCGTCGAATTTACACTGTTCCTGCAGTCCATCGAGGATATACATCTTCACTCACATTTAAGCTGGGAGGCGGAACCATCGGGAAATCCCCTCTATGTGAATATCTTTTCCGGTGTGGGCGTTTTCATTCTGTTGATTGCGGCCATGAATTTTATCAATTTGACCACGGCCCGGTCGGCTACTCGATCGACAGAGGTCGGCATGCGAAAAGTGGTCGGGGCATTGCGTCGACAGCTCATCATGCAGTTCCTGGGTGAATCCATCCTGATTTCTTTTCTAAGTTTCATCATTGCGTTCCTGATTGTGTGTTTGTCTTTACCCCACTATAATAATCTGGCGGGCATGGAATATGCTTATTCCAGCCTCTTTAAGCCTGGACTGTTTTTTACCTTGTTCGGATTGGTCGTTCTCATCGGAATTGCAGGTGGGTGTTATCCGGCTTTCTTTCTCTCAGCCTTTAGGCCCACGGCTGTACTCAGGGGTATGTTGAAGTCCGGTACCAGGGGGACTGTATTGAGAAAAGCACTGGTTGTGGGACAGTTTGCCATCTCTATCGTACTCATCATCGGAACCATTATTTTCTATCAACAGCTCCATTTTATGAAGAATCAACACCTCGGTTTTGATAAAGAGAAAAAATTGGTCATTGAATTTGACAGAAGTGTTGTGAAACAGGATACCTATGAGGCAGTGAAGGCGGAATTCTTGAAACATCCCTCCATCAAACGTGCCACCTTTTCGTCCAGTGTTCCGGGGCGTTGGATGTATTTCTGGAACATGTGGCCAGCAGGCGGGCAGGGGACAAACAATCAGATGGTCAACAGTTTTCAGGTGGATTATGATTTTTTCCCCGAATATGATGTCGAGGTCATTACCCTGGTTGAGGTCATTAAACGCCG
>CAZYTI010001352.1:0-1702 GCA_964650065.1 uncultured bacterium | reverse complement strand
TAAAAAAACCGCCCCCATCTCATCGGACATCTTCTCACCACCACCACTGCCAAAGACATCGATCTCTTCACCACAGTGGGGACAGATCATCCCTGCCATATTCTCGATGACGCCGATAGTCTGAATATTCAACTTCTTTGCCATGTTGACGGCACGTCGGCAATCAATCAAGGAGATTTCCTGGGGAGTAGTGACAATGATGGCCATCTGGGGTTTCATCCGTTGAGCCGTGGTCAGCACTTCATCACCGGTACCCGGTGGGAGATCGGCTAAGAGGAAATCGAGTTCTCCCCAGACCACATCGGACAGAAACTGTGTAATCGCCCCTGAACGAAGGGGACCCCGCCAGATCACCGGTGCATCCGCTGGAATGAGAGGTGCAATTGATATCACTCTGAGATTATTTTTTTCCTGTGGCGCAATGGTCTGGCTTGTTCCCTCAACCCTGGGGAATCCCTCAAGACCGGTCATCTTGGGTACATTCGGTCCCGTTATATCGGCATCCAGGAGCCCGACCTGAAAACCCTTTCCCACCAATGCATAAGAGAGATTGACCGCGACCGTTGTCTTTCCCACGCCTCCCTTGCCACTGAACACAACGATCCTGTTTTTAATGTTTTTTAACGTCTCTTCAATACGCTTATTCTGATCTTCCTGTTTAGCGATTTGTTCATTATTTGCATTCATCAATTTATCTCCAATCGTTCTACATCAGATATCATCACATCAATCATGCTCACATGGTGAAACACCACTGATAGCACCATGGAGATAACCATCGACCACTGCCTGTACTTTCCCGGCAGCCCCTGTGACCGCTTCGATACCAAATTCATTAAAAAATCCGACGGCCCGCTGCCCCATACCTCCTGCGATAATCACTTGTGCACCTTGATCACGGATAAATCCGGGTACTTGGCCGGGCTGACCATGGGAACTATAAAATGGATTTTCGACATGATAGTTCAGGGTAATCTCTTTCCCCTCTACTTCAACGATGGTATAGTAGGGACATCTCCCAAAATGGGCACTCACGTTGGCTTCGAGCCCTTGGTCGCCTTCAGCAGAAATAGCAATTCTTTTTTTATTTGGCGTCTCATTCACGACCGTTTTATCTCCGGCCATGCCGTGGTGTTTCTCGGCGGATGGAGCCGAATCAGGACTTAAAGTACCCGATTCATATCGATTCAGCGCCTCAGTTACCGTTCCGGTTAAGCCTGTATAAATTTCGATCCCAGCGGCCGAGAGCGCCTGAAATGCATTCGGACCGACAGTTCCGGTGAGAATGGCTTTAATCCCTTTTTCGGCCACATTTTGTGCTGCGCTAATACCCGCTCCACTTCCTGCACTGATATTCGCATTGTCCAAAACTTCAAAACTTTTTGTGTCTAAATCAAAAATGATGAAATACTGACAACGTCCAAAACGTGGATCAATTTGGGCGTTCATATCTCTACCTTGAGCTGTAATGGAAATTTTCATTTGAATCCCCTTATTATTTTTCTCTTTTCATTGATGATACACATTGGGAACGGATCATTTTTCACAACACCTTTTGGGTTGATCACATCCCGTTGAATCTCCACAACAGGGTCCGGAACTCCGACTGTTTTTTGGATAATCCGTGGCATGAAAACCCGAGCCTTTGAATATAAAACCTGCCCCACCGGAAATAATCCGGTGTACTGATCCGGAGCATTCC
>CAZYTI010001351.1:0-1703 GCA_964650065.1 uncultured bacterium | reverse complement strand
CCTGGTGATGTAAGTGTTAAATCCATTGATTCCCCCACTATGTGCATGAATCATCAAGCTGTCTTTCGGCTCTGAAAGTGGCATATTTCTAACACCCCACCCATAAGCGTAGTTATTCAGGAAGGGGGTAAACATGATTTTCATATATTTTTTTGAGAGGAGTTTTGACTTGTATAATGCCTGATCCCATACGTAAAGATCTTCGACTGTGGAATATAAAGAACCGGCTGCGTAAGGAAGGGACATATCCAAATAGGGTGCATTTTCGTATCCGTCCAGGTTTTTGTCATAACCACCAGCGCGGTTCTTTATGATCGTTCCATGGTGATCATATCCGGTCTCCTTCATGTTTAATGGATCCAGAATCCTTTTTATCAAGGTCTCTTCATATGCCCGTCCCGTGACCTTTTCAACAATAGCGCCCAAAAGAAAATAACCGGAATTGTTATAAGCAAATTGGGAACCCGGTTCGAACTCCAGATCACCACTGCAGAATGTTTTTACGAATTCATCAACCGTGTAGGGATCACGGCTTATGTCTTCAAAAAAATCAGGTAAACTCGTATAGCTCGGAATACCGGAAGTATGGGTTAATAAATGATGAATTGTCACCCGATCTCCAGTGTCTTTGCGATAATCGGGCAGGTAATCGGTCATTTTCCCATCCAACCGGATTTTCCCCTCTTCCACCAATTGCATGATCAGCATGGAAGTAAACTGCTTGGTAATTGAACCAATCCTGAATTTTGTATTGGGCTCATTGGCAATATTCCATTCCATATTCGCGAGACCAAATCCTTTATTGAAGATTATTTTACTACTTTCTGCGACAAGTACAGTACCGTTGAATTGACCATAGTCATGAAAGCGCTGCATCAATTTCTCGATGTCAGCTGCTTTATCTTGTGCAAAGATTTGATTGTGAATCGATAGCAAAGTCAAGATGATGAACATCAATGTTATGAATAACGGAGAAGACTGTCGCCGTTTCATAATGGTCCTCCTCTTCTATTTAATCTTTCGTCAATTGTTTCAGCTTCTCTGAAGCGTTGGTATTTTCCGGATTGAATTCCAGAGATTTTTTATAGTTCTCAATGGCTAATTTCGTGTTACCGTTCTGTATGTAGGCCTCACCCAGACTATCGTATGTGTTCGATGATTCAGGAAAAGAAGCCACGTTGAGCTTGAACATTTCAATGGCTTCCGCTAATTTCTCCAATTCCATCAAACGGTATCCCAACCCATTCAGCTCTCTTACGTTAAAATTATACAAATCGGATTTCGTTTTTTTCAAATCGTGATATTGAAAAACGGCCGCTTCGACACCCTGGGTTACCAATGTCCTGCCCATGACATCTGAAATGGCAATCCTGGGTAAAGTATAGGGCCGGTCATGGAGTACATTATTGATTCCACGCTGTATATCACTCAGGTAGCGGCTCGAATGATTGGTCAACAGAATAACTGTATTGTCCTCTTCAATTTCCCGGGATATCGCAGTAACGAATCCTACCCAGCCACCGCCATGCGCCACACGCTTTTTACCTGTCGGGCCAGTATCGATTCGCCACCCGAATCCATAATTAAATGTGCTGTCGTTGTTCAGGACGACGGGAGTAAAGGCCTCCTCCAGAGTTGCGTTGGAAACGAGTTTCTCGGTATACAGTGCCCGATCCCAGCGGTACAGGTCAGACACGGTGCTG
>CAZYTI010001350.1:0-1705 GCA_964650065.1 uncultured bacterium | reverse complement strand
TACGGGGAAGTCTGGTACCAGGGGCTCCGGGAATCCGAAATTCGATCTTCAGGAAGGTGCTGGTTCTCACACAATTCTCGATTTCCATTATACTCATCATCTGTTCTGTGGTCGTTTCGAGACAAATCAATTATATCAAAAACAAGGAACTGGGTTATAATAAGGAGCAGATTGTCTTTTTACCCATGAACGAGGCGATAGCTCGGCGGTATGACCCGATAAAGAATGCGTTGTTGAAAGATCCCAATGTGTTGTCTGTCACAGGGTCGTCCATGTTACCGACAGAGATTGCAACGAGTTATGTGGGTTTTGGTTGGGAAGGAAAGGATCCGGATCAAAGTATACAAATGTATCTGGTGCGTGTTCACTATGAGTTCACTGAGACTCTGGATATTAAAGTAATCCAGGGTCGATATTTTTCTAAGGATTATCCGGCAGATAGCAGGAATTTCATTTTAAATGAGTCGGCAGTAAAGCTTACAGGATTGGATTCACCGGTGGGAAGCCGATTTGCCTGGGGAGATGAGGAAGGCACAATTATCGGTGTTGTTGAAGATTTCCATTTTCGATCCTTTCATGAAGAGATTGGTCCGCTGATTTTGGTATTAAGACCGCAAAGGTGCAGTTATATCTGTGTCCGCATTGAAACGGATGCCATCGACCTATCCAATACCATCGATTATATGGAAAAGGTATGGAATCAAATCGCTCCGGAATTTCCTTTTGAATATCATTTTTTGAATGAAGATTTTGATGCTATGTATCGATCGGAACAGCGAATTGGACGGATATACGGTTATTTTACTTTTTTGGCCGTATTCGTTTCCTGTCTTGGACTCTTTGGTCTCGTTGCGTTTATTGCAGAGCGGCGGACAAAGGAGATCGGAATTCGAAAAGTCCTGGGCGCCTCGGTTTCTAAAATTGTCGGGTTGTTAATCAAGGAATTTGTTGTATTAGTGACTCTGTCAAATATGATTGCCTGGCCCATAGCCTATTATGCCATGAATAAATGGCTTGCAAACTTTACTTATCATGCAGATCTCGCCCTGGTTATATTTATATTATCCGGATTCCTTGCTCTGACCATCGCCATTCTGACGGTGGGTTATCAGGCGTTTGGCGCTGCACGTGTCAATCCGGTCGAAGCGCTAAAATACGAATAGTATTTTGGCGCGTAGATCCGCCTATGGAGGGTTGAATCGCTGAGATACGAATGAATCAAATGATTTACCACGGATTATCACTGAAAAACACGGATTAGAAAATAAATTAAATTTCTGTGAATTTCTGTGTTATTCAGTGGTGAATTTTTCTTGCCAGGCTCAGTTAAAATGTGTTGGTCATTTTGTATAGGGAGACATTATGTTTAAGAATTACTTAAAAATCGTATTAAGAAATATTAGAAAGCAAAAGGTCTTTTCGATAATTAATATCCTGGGATTTGCTTTCAGCCTTTCCATTTGTATCTTGGGCATACAACTGATCGATTCCTTACACAGCAGCGATCGGTTTCATGATAAGAAAGACAGAATTTATACAGTCAATTGTATGATTCAGGGAATTAACCGGGTGTTCGAAGAAGCGACAGCGCCCTTCCCGTTGGCTGATGAATTGGCCGGATTTGCTTCCGTCGAAAAGGTCGCAAAGATCAAGAAGAATGTCACTGGGAGTGCTATTTATCAAGATAAGATCCTCCAGTGACATT
>CAZYTI010001349.1:0-1708 GCA_964650065.1 uncultured bacterium | reverse complement strand
GTTACAGAAAAATATAGAAAATTTTGGATCGCAGATCGGTTCCTGGAAAGGGGAGCCACATCAGCCGTTCGAGCCGAAAATTATAGACATTCTCCGGGTAGATGACTATGTAAATCGTATCTACTTCAATGAAGCAGGAGAGTGGATTTCTTTATACATTGGTTATTTCAGAGATCAGAAAGAGGGGGAGACCATTCATTCTCCTCGCAATTGTATGCCGGGTTCCGGGTGGAATTTTACGCAGAATCAGGTTGTAACCTTTGATATTGAAGGAAAGTATCCTATAAAGCTTCAGGCTCTCAGGTCAATTCTGGTCAGCGGCAAAGAGCGGAGGTTAACCTATTATTGGTATCAGTCCCGGGGGCGATTTCTCACGAGCGAATATTGGCATAAGATTTATCTGGTCCTTGACGCCATCCGCTATAATCGCACTGATGGAGCTCTGGTGCGAGTATTAGCCCCTCTGCCAGAAGAAGAAGATATTGATAAAATAGATGCTCAGGTAAAAGATTTCATTCTCAAGTTTACCCCGATACTCCAACACGAGTACTTTCCTTCACCTGTGGGGTTATGAAAAATAATTTCGGATTTCGGATTACAACACGTATTCGTCGAAATCTGAGGCAATGACAATTTCGCCCTCAAAATTCTGCTGAACCTGAGCAATCAGAGATTCTGGATTGTCATTAAGGACTGTATCAATGTGAACAAGGATAAGCTTCTTGACTTCACTCTTCCTGGCCACTTCTCCAACTTGAAGCGCATTGCTGTGTATATCAGGGATTGGGTGTCCTGCCAGCCCGGCGCATTCGTGAATCAGGATATCAGCATTTTTTGCCAACCTGATTAATCGTTCCGAGGGGCCTGTATCGCTGGAATATACAACCAATTTTCCTGAAGAGCGGGAGAAAATCTTCAGACCATACGTTGGAAGGTGGGGAACGTGATCCACTGGCGTTGATGTGATCACAATTCGTTCATTTTCAAAAACGGGCGCATTTTCCTGAAATGGGATGCCATGAATCTCTATCGGAAAGTACGGACTCTCCCGCAATTCAAAAAAATCAAGCAATGACCCGATAACCTCACTCGATTCTTCAGGGCAGTAAATTCGCAGCGGTCTTGTTCTATTAAGATCCCTATATCTTATTGAGAAAATAAATCCTGGTAATCCATAAAAATGATCAATATGGGTATGGGTAATGATAATATCCTCAACCGTTTCGTAAGGAATCCCAAGTTTTGCCAACTTATGCGCTGCACTTCCTCCGCATTCAATCAGCAGATGGAAATTGTCCGAAGTAAAAACAAGAGAAACATTATCTCGCTGACCGTCCGTAACAGCTCCGGCAGTTCCTAACAAAGCAATTTTTTCCATGAATTTTGCGTGGCTATGAATTATTCAGGTTTCAATATAGATTTCCAGAAATTCGTCACAATTTTCAAGTTGACTTTTTCCCTAATCTTCACAATATGTAGATACATTACTAACAAGAGTCATGATGTCAGGATTTTTGTAAAGTATTTTTACAGATAAATGGGGAAATAATGTATCGGGATAAAAGAATCGCTTTAGTCATTCCGGCTTATAATGAAGCCAAATTGATTAAACCAACCCTAAAAAACATTCCGGAGTTAATTGATAAGGTCTACGTGGTTGATGATAAATCACCGGATAATCAAAATGGGGTGATTTTACATTGTGCTG
>CAZYTI010001348.1:0-1709 GCA_964650065.1 uncultured bacterium | reverse complement strand
ATTGTTAGATCGTAGTATCCGGATTTTTGTACAGGAATATTTCCCCGCAGGATATTGAAGCGCCTTCAACTGGGTGGCTTAAATGATTTTGTGGGGTTTTTTATAGATTGGAGGATACGTATGGATACATTAACGACTGTAATCATTATCGGTGTTTCGAGCATTGGCATGTTTCTACTGGGTTGGATTCTAAGTACACGGATAGGACAAGGTAAGGTTGCCAGTGCTGAAAAATTAGCGGAAAAAATTGTATCGGAAGCAGAGAAAGAGGCTTCAGCACTTAAGAATCAGAAAATTCTTGAAGCAAAGGATGAATGGTATAAACAGAAACAGAGTTTTGAGAAAGAAACACGTCAACAGAGACAAGAAATCGACAGGAGAAAGAATAAACTTCAACAAAAGGAGAATGAGACAGATAAAAGACTCGATCACTTGAATCAAAAAGAAAAAGAATTGAAATCCATTGAACAGAGTTATAAGGATCGTAACGATCAACTACAGAGAAAACATGAGGAACTCGATAAAGTCATTGAATCCCAAAATGAAAAACTTGAAAAAATATCCGGAATGTCCAATGAGGAAGCGCTTAAGGAATTAAAGGAAAATTTATTATTCAAAGCGAAGCAAGAAGCTGCCAAAATGGTGAAGGATATCAAAGATCAAGCCAGACTTTCAGCGAATCGAAGTGCCCAGGAAATCATCATCTCTGCCATTCAGAGAACTGCGGCCGATCACTCTGCCGAAACCACAGTTTCTGTCGTCCATCTTCCCAGTGAAGAGATGAAGGGTAGAATCATTGGAAGAGAAGGGCGAAATATTCGGTCCTTTGAAAATGCGACAGGCATCGATGTCATTGTGGATGATACGCCCGAAGCCGTGATCCTCTCAGGATTTGACCCATACCGCAGAGAGATCGCGAAAAGAGCCCTCGAACAACTGATAACCGACGGTCGTATACACCCCGGCCGCATTGAAGACATTTTGGTAAAAACACGCAAAGAAATGGAAGAGCTCATTACCCAGCTGGGTGAACAGGCCATGCTGGAAACCGGCGTACACGGTCTTCATCCCGAATTGGTGAAATTACTGGGTAAGTTGAATTACAGAACCAGTTATGGACAGAATGTGTTGAAACACTCAATTGAGGTGGCAAACCTGGCCGGTCTTATGGCCAGCGAATTACAAATCGATGCAGTCGTGGCAAAACGGGCAGGTCTGCTTCATGATATTGGTAAGGCCATTGACAGAGACACTGAAGGCACCCATTTCCAAATCGGAGCCGAGCTGGCGAAAAAATATAAAGAGGGACCCATCGTCCAAAATGCCATTGCCGCCCATCACGATGAAGTCGAAATGATTTCTCCGATCTCGGCCCTGGTCCAAGCAGCCGATGCAATTTCCGGATCCCGACCCGGTGCCAGGCGGGAAACCCTGGAAGGCTATATTAAACGATTGGACAAATTGGAAGGCATTGCCGAATCTTTTCAGGGAGTCTCCAAGACTTATGCTATCCAGGCCGGCCGTGAAATTCGTGTCATGGTACAACCGGAAAAGCTCAACGATGCCATGTCGGACCAGATGGCTGCGGATATTGCCGAGAAAATACAAAATGAAATGGAATATCCGGGACAGATCAAGGTAACTGTCATTCGAGAGTATCGTTCTGTGGATTATGCCAAGTGATCAATTAGAGGTGAATTTTCGTGGCA
>CAZYTI010001347.1:0-1713 GCA_964650065.1 uncultured bacterium | reverse complement strand
GATGATTTAGAAACAAGTGTATTAATGGAAGCGGGTGAGATTTCCTAACATAGAGGCATACAAAATGAGCAGGTTATTGAGACAGACACGTATCCCGTTAAATGCATAATTATGCCGAGCAAAGCGAATTTAGTTGGATCCTGACCCAATTTATTCCCATTATTAAAGTGAAATAAACTTTAGTCCCATTAATTATATCCCTTCCGCTGGAGGCGGTTTGCCTTTTTCCTTTTCATCCCCCCGGGGCGTAGGCCCATGAGCTGGAAGAGGGGCCGGAGGCAGGAAAAGGAAAAAGAAATAAAAAATATCTTTACCCCGTTAAATCCAATGAATGTTGGCCATTTAACTGGGGCTGAGAATCCTGCCCGCCCCGTTCAATTCGAAGACCATTTAACTGGGGTTAATCCTGTCTGAATATAAAATTTTGTGGTTCCTTAAGGAGAATTAATGAAAATTCAAAGATGTCGACAGGTAATCGCCTAAAATGACTGATCATCAGAATGCGGCAGCTCCAACTATTGTCATTGAAGCCCGTAAGGGGTGGCAATTGATAGAATGGAAGGAATTGTTGGAGTATCGAGATCTATTCTACTTCCTGGTTCTTCGTGATATCAAGGCACTTTATAAGCAAACAGTTCTCGGATTTACCTGGGCTATTATCCGGCCCTTTTTTTCAATGGTGGTTTTTTCTGTAATCTTTGGTAGGTTGGCAAACGTTCCCAGTGACGGTATTCCTTATCCAATTTTTTCCTATGCAGCCTTGGTTCCCTGGACTTATTTTTCAACCGCCATGACAACATCGACCAGCAGTCTCATCATTGGTGCAGGGATTTTTACAAAGGTATATTTTCCCCGGTTGATTATTCCGCTAACACCTGCTTTGTCCAAGTTGGTGGATTTTGGTATCGCTTTTATCATCATATTTGGCCTCATGGCATGGTACGGTATCGTTCCGACTATCAATGTCATATGGGTGCCGATATTGGTCCTGTTGATGATCCTGAGTTCCGCCGGGATTGGAATGTGGCTTTCCGCTCTGGCACTACAGTACCGCGATATCCAACATGGCATCGGTTTCCTTGTTCAGCTACTGATGTACGCCGCACCGGCCGTCTGGCCGGTTTCCCTGATTTCGAATAAATTCGGTGAATCTGCAAAAATAGTTTATGGCCTGTATCCAATGGCGGGCGTGATTAAAGGCTTCCGATCTGCTCTGCTGGGACACAATCCCATGCCCTGGGATCTGATTGGAATGGGTACCATCACGTCGGTTATTTTATTTCTAACAGGAGCGCTGTATTTCAAACGGAAAGAACGTATTTTTGCGGATGTGGCGTAGCGCTGGAAGCGCGGTTATCTGTTAATAGTTATCTGTTATAAGGAGATCGTGTGGAGCGAATGATTATGGACAGTGGGCGAATCAGGACTTTTGAGGATTTGGAGTGTTGGAAGGCTCCTTTCGGGATGAGCATAAGTTAATCGTTACTGGTTATTCGTCAATTTTGGAAAATGATAACAAAAAGAGCTTTAAGTCATTCGAGGATTTGGAATGTTGGAAAGCTTGTACTGAGGTGAGGAGATTTATCACGGAGTTGGTCAAGAAGTATCCGAAGGAGGAGAAATATGCGCTGGTGGATGACATGAAGAGGGCGGTTCGATCTACGACACATAATCTGGCTGAAGGATTTGGTCGGTTCCATTATCAGGAAAACA
>CAZYTI010001346.1:0-1717 GCA_964650065.1 uncultured bacterium | reverse complement strand
AGGCGGCGGGCCGATGCAATCGTAATGGGAAGCTTCAAAAAAAAGGTAAAACATATATTTTTCGATCAGAACATCGATCATCCGAACGGTTTTTTACTGATACCAAGAATTGTGCAGAAATGATTTTGGAACTGCATGATGATCCGCTATCTCTGGATGCGGTCGAACATTATTTCAAGCTTTATTATTGGGACCAGAACACACGGTGGGATAAGAAAATGATCATGAAGGACTATCATCTCTTGCAGGAAAAAAAACTTCCTTTTAGTTTCCAGTTCGCACGAACTGCACATGAATTTCATTTGATCGAAAAATATACCAAACCCGTGATAATAACGTGGAATAATACCGGACAGACACTGTGCGATGAATTACGCGCTTTTCCAATACCGAGCCGACATTTAAGGAGAAAACTTCAGCGGTTCACGGTGCAGATTCCTGAACGGCTGTGGAGCGAACATGTTAATAAATCAATAGAAATGGTGCATGAACAATTTCCGGTTCTCATCAGCACAGACCTGCATTATTCCGATGCGTTCGGTCTTTGCCTGGACAAAGAAAATGTGAATAGTGAATTTTGGATTAGATAAGGAGGAAATATGGCTTACGGAATCAAACTGAAAGTGTGGGGCGATTATGCCTCGTTTAATCGTCCCGAAATGAAGGTAGAGCGGGTTTCCTATGACGTGATGACGCCCAGTGCGGCTCGTGGTATTTTGGAAGCTATTTACTGGAAACCCCAGATGCGATGGGTGATTGACGAGATCCACGTGCTCAAGCCAATCCGTTTTACCCATGTTCGACGCAATGAAGTGAACTGCAAAATTCCCGTGAAGGGACCAACGGGGATTAACGTTGCGATGACGGCAGGTGAGGGAAATTTGGGGATCTCAGTGGAAACGCATCGTCAGCAACGGGCGGCCATGATCCTGAAAGATGTCTGTTACGGCATTGCCGCCCACATTGATATACTGGAAGAGGAGGAAGGCAATTCGAAATCCGAGGCGAAACACCTTGACATATTCAATCGTCGGGCTGCCAAAGGGCAGTATTTTCATCACCCCTATCTGGGTTCACGAGAATTTCCGGCATCGTTTGAACTGGTCGACTACTTTCCAGAATGCCCCTATGAATTGCAGGATGCGAAGCATTTGGGGTATATGCTTCAAGACATCGCATTCAAACCGGATGAGCATGGAAAAATCGTGGAATCCAACAAAGGATTAAGACTCACTGCCGAACCGCGTTTTTTCCGAGCCGAGATGTTGGGCGGAGTGATCCATGTGCCGCCTTTCGAAACCGCGAGGGCCTGATTATGATACTCCAATCACTTTATGCACTGTACGATCGGTTAAAGGATGACGAGGATTATCAGATTGCATCGCCGGGTTACAGTCTTCAGAAGATCAGTTTTAAGGTTGTATTAAAACCGGATGGAAAATTATTCGACATACAGGATGTGAGGATCACAGATGGCGATAAAATGCTGCCTCAACAAAAAATGGTGATAGGGGACAATAAATCTACTGGATCTGGTCTAAATCCTTGCTTTCTCTGGGACAACGGTGGTTACATGTTAGGATACAAACCGATTGATAAGAAAATTTCTTCTAGTGAACAGAAAAAACATAAAAAAAGAATGGTAAAAACATTCCGTGCTTTTAAAGAAAAACATCTAAAATTGGAATCAGAAATAAATGATTCTGATTATTCAGCA
>CAZYTI010001345.1:0-1719 GCA_964650065.1 uncultured bacterium | reverse complement strand
CCAGTAAAGACCATGACCACCTTCATTGAAGATCAGTAGTGTTCAGTTGGGCATCTCTGATTTTAGTTCTTTAGCCATACTGGGAGGTGTTAGCTCGTCATTCCCTCCCACCATAATCATTGTGGGTTTTTTAATTTGATTCAAACGTCCCTTGGTGTTATGTTCGGTGTTAGCCCTCATCTGCCTTTTAAATGCCTCCGAACCCCGTGAAAGATAACCCCGGGTAAAACGCTCCTTAATTTTCCGTATCTCATCGGGGTGTTCCTGGCGAAATGGTTTTGAAAATAGCCAGGGCAAAACTGCTGGTTCTTTACCCGATTTTCCGCTGCTGGTTAGATGCCCCTCCCAGGAGCCGTAAAAAGCCTGCACTCATCCTTCCCCGCTGAGGGTCGTGCTTGCCAGAATCAATTTGTTGATCTTTTCGGGTGATTTAAGGGCCATTTGTTGAGCGATCATACCACCCATAGAGATCCCCAATATATGGGCCCGGGTGATTCCCAGCTGCTCCATGAGACCAATTGTATCCCAGGCCATATCTTCCGTGGAGTAACTTTCAGTGCAGCGGCAACTTTTTCCCGAGTCCCTGTTATCAAATACGATTAGATGAAAATAATCCGACAGTTCCGAAATTTGTAAGCCCCACGTTGCGATATCCTGGCCAAGACCGAGGATCATTATTAAAGGTTGACCTTTGCCATACAGTTCATAGTAAATTTGATTATCTCCAATCTTGGCTATGGGCATGTTTTCCTCCCTTTGAATTTATTATAACTACTTTCGACCTCCAAACGCCGATTAACTAAATTTGAAACCACCCACAATCCGTTTCAATCAATCGTTCCAATTGCTTCAGTTAGTTGGTGTTTGTTAAGAAGCATTTTATCATATAAAATTGAGATTCTTATACATACATACAGCACTGTCAGGACAGAGGTTTTGAAACTCCGTTGTTTCTTGTAAAAGAGGAGGCGCCGACGCACGATCAGTAATCCGATATCCTTGTTTTTTAAAAAAACTCTCGGCGGTTGTCGTTAGAAGATATAATACCGCAATCTTTTGTGACTGCGCATATTCTTCCGCCTTTTCCGTTAATTGAGTCGCAATCCCTTTAGCACGACAGCGAGGCAAAACAGCCAAAGAACGGAGAAGAGCAGAGCTACCCAATGGCTCAATCCCTATCACGCCAACAATTTCTTTATCATCTCTCAGAATCCAAAAATTTTGCAAATGCGATGCTTTTATATCTTCATAAGGTAAATCGCACTCTTCCAGCAGCTGTTTGATTTGAACTTCGTCTTTTGGATGTCCCAATTCAAATTCCATCCTTGACGCCCTTCCTATTTCTACCAATCAGGTAAAACTTTGTTCAACTTACAATAAACTGATAAGCATATCCTGCGACCAAAGAACCCGCGATTCCCACCCCAAGGTAAATCGCAAATGTTTTCCGCTTGACGAGTGCGAACACAGCTGTCATTGCCGGTATCGTGGTTACCGGTCCGGCAACCAAAAAGGCCAGCGCCGCCCCATGGCTCATTCCGCTTTTGAGAAGTCCTTGGACAATGGGAATCGCCCCCACTCCCGATGTATAAACAGGAATACCGATAGCCGTGGCTAATGGTATAGAAAATAGTCGATCATTGCCGAGCAAAGAAGAAATCCACTTCGGGTCCACATAATGCACAATCAGAGACTCGAGAATGAAAGCAATCAGCAGCC
>CAZYTI010001344.1:0-1720 GCA_964650065.1 uncultured bacterium | reverse complement strand
CACTCGATCATCCATACCTTATTTGGAGTGAACGGATTAAAGGGATATGGATGGGTATTCCCAAAGCAGAAATATGTCAATCTTGGGATCGCCGGAGTGATGTCGAAAAATCAAGATGGTAACATGAAAACGATGTATGAAAAATTTATTCACACACTAAAGGTCCAGAAAAAGATTCCCCAGTCTTTTGAAGCGACGAATATACGGGGTGGAATTCTTCCTATCAAAGGAGTAACCCCAAAAACTCAAACGGATCGCGTTCTCTTATGCGGCGATGCCGCGGGCTTTGTCAATGGTTTGACAGGCGAGGGAATCTATTATGCGATGATCAGTGGCGAACTTGCCGCGAAAATCCTGATCCATGCGTTTCAGCAGAATGACTTCAGTGAATCCGTATTAGCCCGCTATCAAGCAGCATGGCAGGAAGAGATCGGCGAAGAGATCGCCCAATCGGTTCATGTCCAACAAAGATATGCCTCTAATTCCCGTCTTACGAACGCTCTTATAAGAACGGTCGAAACGCATGAAGGCATGAAAAAATTTTTCACCGTCTATTTTATGGGAAAAATTACTCATGATACATTAAAACGGCATCTTATGCTTCATTTCCTTCCTCAGTATCTAAAACTCCAAATTATGAGAATTTTCTTTTAGCACATAGTCATGAGGATAAAGGAAATTTGGCGATTTCTTAAAAATGCGGAGTGCAAATTTTAATTTGCTATGGAAGGAATTATTATCGTACTTGGTGCTCCAAATGATGAAAAAGGTGAGCTTTCCACGATTGCCAGAGAGCGATGTGAACAAGCTATCAAGGAATATAGACGTCATCCCGGCTATAAATTCCTTCTGACTGGCGGCTACGGAGACCATTTCAATACCACCGAACAACCCCATGCGTATTATACAAAACAATACCTCATTTCTCGTCAGATTCCCAAACAGGACATCCTCCTTGAGTTCGTGGAAAGCTCAAATACGTGCGAAGATGCGAGTTTGTCCCAACCTATCATGAAACACTATGGCGTAAAGCATGTAATCGTTGTCACATCAGATTTTCACCTTGACAGAGCGAAATATATCTTCCAGAATGCATTTGAAGACATTCAATTGTTCTTTTCAGGTAGTCATACAGATCTCCCTCAACGAGAATTAGAGGCATTAATACTGCACGAACAAAATGCTTTGAGAAAATTACGGGAGAAGCCCCTCTAATTTTTCGGTGATGATGGCTTCCAACATCACAATAAACAGGAAGCTTTAAAAACTTTAAAATCTATCGGTTAAATACGTCTTTTGCCACTTCACCCAATCGCTCTTCAATACGTCTGGCATATTCCCGGTAAAAATCCGACGGGAGATCATAGAATTTTTCCCGGACGATGAATTGGCCGTTTTCATCCCGTTTTCCAACAGTAGCGAAATTAAAGTGTTCGAACAAACTGGTTTTGGCTGAAGGCTGTGGATTCTCGCTATTTTCGTACTCGCGGATACACTCGCCAGCAACCTCTGCACCGCCCTCTGCTTCACGCCGGGCATAAACCAGGGTATCGTCCCACCAGAAGCGAAATAGTTCCGGATAAAGATCGTTGAGTGTTTCTCCAAATATGACCTGAAGTGACGGCGAAATTTTGAAATGGATATTTCCGTCAGTAGCACGTCCAAACACCTTACGAGTTGCCGGTTTCAAATCGTCCCCGGAGTGGCAATCTAACATCAG
>CAZYTI010001343.1:0-1720 GCA_964650065.1 uncultured bacterium | reverse complement strand
CTTGATCTTTTTATCCGAAATGAAAATGTGCTCCCACCGATTTTATAGTTATTTATAGAAACATGCTTCCAGTCCGCCGGCAAATGGGGCGAAAACCAGACCAGCTTCTCAATCGCATCCCCTTCCAGACCCAACAAACCGCGTACCAGGGGTAGCACCGTACTGGCCGTGGAGAATCCCTGGTGAGCCACCGACTCCTGGGGCCAGGTATGCAGACTGCCTGAAAATACTTCTCCTACGGCTCCCAGCTGATTGTTAAACACGTGTCCGGCTGAAGCCATCAACGATGCATATCCCTGAAGTAAAAAGTGGTGCTTGAGCTGGGCCAAGGTAACCCAACTGTTCAGAAAGGGCCAAACTGCCCCGTAATTGTAATTCAATGATTGAAAATAGTTGCTTTTTCTAGATATAGACCGCACGCCCCAATCGGTCATGAGCTCTGATGAACCGATCCGTTCCAGGGTTTTGACACTACGTTCAGAATCACCCAAATCCCACATTAATCCCACGGCATTCCAGGGTGAAAATTCCTTCACGTGTTCCCCGGATGCATTGAAGGCATATGCATAGACTTGGGAGGCTTCATCCCAGAATCGATTTCTGAACGCCGTCAGTGCCTTATCAGCATGTTGCTGAACCTTCTTTGCATATGATTTCTTGCCTGCGAGCTCTGCCAATATCGGCATCGCCTGGGTTGCCTTTACCCAAACCGCCCCCACATAAATGTCCGTGGCTATTCCGCCGGCAAGCTCTCCATACTCCAATGCACCCAAACCGGCCTTTTTATTGTCCATTAAACCATCCCCGTTCTCGTCTGTCGAAAGGGACCACTCATAGGCTTTTTGAATCGTCTTCCAGTGTCGCTTTCCGAAATCCATGTCTCCACTCATTCTGATGTAGTCATGAACGGCTACAATAAAATAGGGCGAGGTATCGCCATGGATATATCCATATGGATACTCTCCGAACCAATCGATGTATCCGGCGGACTGGGTGATTTCATGAGCCATCTTACCATCTTCCCGTTGGAATTGAACCATGAATTCCAGCATCTTTTGCACAGTCGCATAATCACAGTAACTATTGAAACTCAATGAATTGATATAAGTATCCCCACCAAAAAACCAACCGAATCCCGGACGACCACTGGTGCCGGAAGGGGCCAAACCGGCTACCAATCCGATACCCAGGTCTGGATTGTGAATCACCAGATTGTCATAAGCGACCTTGGCCCATTCAAAAGCCAGGTTGATCTTGGGATTGGGCGTCATAATATTTAGCGTGGACGCCCGTAACTTCTGATAATGTTTCGCAGCCGTCCGGTAATGACTCTGAGAATTCGTCGCCAAGGATCGATAGATCCGAATGATAGATTCCCGATCTCCCCGCCCACCGGCCATAACAATGGGAATGAACCTGCCATGGATTTTTTGGGGTTCATCTATTTTAATTCTGAACTCATTAGGAACGTCGGAAAGCATATGAGCGGGTGTATAGGATAATCCGACTGCGGCTGGAGATCCGACGATTCCATGATTCTGTCGTGTGGGTTCTGAAATGATGTAGGCCTTGAGCTCGTTATTCCAATAGGCATACTGTCCCCCGATACCTGCCGGCCACATGGGTAGCATTACAGGAAGAAAACTGCAAACGATGGAAATCGCCACGGTAGCAACGACGTCCAATAGGATAACGCTGCCTGCTTCATCAATACACGTGA
>CAZYTI010001342.1:0-1723 GCA_964650065.1 uncultured bacterium | reverse complement strand
TCTTTTTCTCAATGCCAAGGAAGCCATATCCAATGGCGGAACGATACATGTGAACATAAAAAATATGCGCAAGGAAAATATAGTACGTATAGAGGTCATTGATGACGGTGAAGGGATCCAACCTGAATCATTACACAAAATATTTAATCCATTTTTCAGTTCCAAAGAAAATGGGACAGGATTGGGTCTCACGGTCGTGCAAAAGGTCATCGAGGCTCATGGAGGAGAATTGGGTATCGAAAGTGAATTGGGGAAGGGGACGACGGTATGGATGGAGTTGCCGGTTAATAGTTCATGAGAGTAAAGTGAGCGAATATGGTTAAAGTTTGAAGTGAATAAAGATGGAAGTGCCTAAAGTTCGTAGAGAATAAAGTTGTTTTACTCATTATTCCTTTCTTATTATCAATTCGTACCTGAAGTAACCCTCTCTTCCGGTCTCAGAAATGTCGTCTTGGGATTGGATTGGTTGAAGTGATGGATCAAATCGAATACCAGCGGTATTTGCCCTGATAATCTTTGTATGGTTTCAGCCGAGATTGTTCGTCTACTGAATGGAACCCGTCTCACATACTCCTGCATGATACCAGCATATCTTCCATATTTATAATCGTATGTAAACTGACCGGAATCGTCTGTTTCGATTTGCTGGTTTAACAAATTGGGAACACTGATGTAAAATTCGCTCAGGTAGAGATGTTGGTTATTGAACAATTCTTTTTCGACGAGGTATTCGTACAACTCTTTCGCGGTGTTCAGAGCCGGATCGATCCACACAATCTTTTCTGCCAAATGTGGCCTGTAGATATATTTACCTCCTTCCCGATAATCATACAATCGGTGTAAATTTTCACGAAATAGATTTGTCACAAATGGATAATGAGTACATCCTAAAATGATGGCCTTCAACTTTTTCGCATCCGGAGTCTTCCTTATATTTTCCAGGAGGGAAACAAGATGATAAGCGACATAATTTTCCACAGCATTGATTTGTATATTCTTGGGAGCATTTACATCTCCCTTGAACAGCATCTTATTCCCATTCCAATCAAATCCATATCGTTTTAAAATGGAAAGGTCAATATTTGCCTCTTCATGGGATTCCGAGGGTCCTTGATAGCCTGTTCTGGGAAGGGTTGCCTGGGGGGCAATGTACTCATTGGATCCGTCTATCGCACCGGCAAGGCCGATGCCCGCCTGTTGGAAGGCATCGATGTCTCCGGTATAATCCATGGAGGATCGCAAAGCATTCAGTGTTTTCACATAACCTTCCGAAGCCACGGTCCCGGCAGTGGCCAGTATCGCAACGCTTCCATCTTCTGTCTTATCAAATTGATTCAAAGCCGACCGAACTCCGGCATCGATGACACCGATGACTTTCATTCCCAGTCCGGAGATATCCATAAAGGATTCGATATCCTCCTTCCCATAGGCCGTGGCCGTATTGCACGCAATGACGATGGCTTTGATATATTGCTTATCATCTTGATAAGTGGCAGCGTCCCCACTTTGATAATACTTATTGCCCAACAGAAATTGAACGTCTTTAAGGATATGTTCTTTCAGGAGATCGGTCTTGTTTAAGCCGCTATAGTGTCCATAGGGCATGTTGGCCTGGTCGCCCAGATAGATGAAATATTCTTTCTGGAAGTCCCTGATACCGTCTCCATTTGGGAGCCAAGAGCATGAAATGTTATCAAAGTTATCGAATTGGACGATGGCATCG
>CAZYTI010001341.1:0-1724 GCA_964650065.1 uncultured bacterium | reverse complement strand
TGCGAAATAGGTCCATGGCAACAGCGCTGCGTAGACAAAAATAGGGTAAGGCATGCCGTCAGAAGGTATTTTTGCTAATCGACCGAAAAAGAAGGTGAAAATCACCATTGTAAAAAAGGGTTGGATTATGGCCCACATGCCCCCCAGAACCGTCTGCTTATATCGAACTTTGATATCTCTTTTTGTCAGAAAGTAGAACAGCTCTCGATAATTCCAGATCTCTTTCAGGTCAACGGGCACGAAACCTTTTTTTGGCTCGATAATGGTTATAGGTATCGTAGAGTCGTTCATATGAATTCTCATGGCAAAGTTGATAATTTTGTTATCTTACATGATTTCCTTTGACTTTTCAACCTATTGGACATGGGGATCTATTATTTCGCTTGAAAAAACACGGCATTTCAGGTAGTATAAAGCGATGAAATTAAAGGGGAATGGCATGGATGCAGAAAAAAACAGGTTGGCTGGAAGGCGAGGTTTTATCTTTACCATAACGGGACTGTTTTCGGGATTCCTGCTGGCAAAACCTACACCTGTGCGAGCAACGAAAACAAAGATCAAGAAACTCCTTGGGAACCTCGAAGCGGAGATGCTGGAAGCATCAAGGTCCACAAGGGCATCCTCCATTGTATTGAAAAATCATGGGGATACAACAACCCTTTACGAAAAAGGGGATGGGAAGACGCGGCCCCTTTGCTCCCTGAATCCGACGGGAAGAACCATCTGGGAACGGTGCAATGGAAAATACACCCCCCGGGTCATCTCTAAGCTGGTTCATCAGGAATACTCGGTCTCGCCTCATCAGGCCTATTTGGATTGTCTCACCTTTCTTGCCCGTCTAAGAACAATGGGTGCCATTCAAGTCTAAGACTATGGATCGTAATAGTTCACCACTATAAAAACATTTGACAGGATAACCCCGCAAAAACCTGCGGGATCTTCGACACGATAGACACGATATTAACAACCTAATGTGACAAAGTAGATTTAACAACACAGAAGCAAAGTGAATAGAGCAAAGCTTAGTAGCCATACGCGATACTCTCTCTACGAGCAGCGCATTTGAGTGGCCGGATTCTTAATTCTTGAACCTGTCAGGGACAGTTTCAGGAGAAATATATAGAAACTGAGATCAAATGTATAATAGAGGATTCAAAATAATAGATCAACGGGATGAAAGAAAATATCATGTAAATCTAAGTTATCCATGGGATAACCTTTATCCTGTCAAAAGGTAGCTGAACTATTGCCATGGATCTTACCCTCCGATTTGAAAGGAATAGTGGTATCATTTACCGAGAAGAAGAGGACGGCGCCTTTCTGTTTGACCCTCAAATAGGCAATCTGAAATACATGAACCGATCCGCCAAAGAGGCTTTTTTGATTCTAAACGGTCAAAATGATGTCAGCCAGGTGATACATCACCTTATTGGGCAGTACCCTGAGGTGGACACGAACCAAATCCGGAAGGATGTGGGAAGTTTCCTGAGGGATCTGGAGGAAAACGGGTTTATCTGCCCTACGGCCACCAAATAATTTAAAGGAAACCATTGGATGCCTGATCTGCAAGTGGACTACCCGCTGACCAGCCTTTACCTCTATCTGACCGATCATTGTAACCTGCGATGTGCCCACTGCTGGATTTCTCCCGGATTTTCAAAACAACACCAAATGAGTATTCCGACGCATTCCGGCCACCCATTCCGATTTAAATCGGCCACCCA
>CAZYTI010001340.1:0-1729 GCA_964650065.1 uncultured bacterium | reverse complement strand
TCCAGGGTCGTGTTTCCCCACTGCTTTAGAATAAATCTTCGCCTTTCACGACCGGTGAATCCTTCTTTCAGAATTCCCCCTCACTATCGGATTCGAGCCAGAAAGCATCCTCGATATGGCGTATCTCTATCCTTGAACCGATTTTTATTATACCCACCACATCGAATCGGCAGTCCGTCTGTTCAATCCCCTTTTTCATCAGATAACCCATGGCCACTTTCCCAATCTGATCCTGTTTTTTCTCATCTATCCAGTCTTCCGGTTCTCCAAACCCTTCTCTTGTTTTTGTTTTCACTTCAACGAATACAAGTGTCTCACCATCCTGGGCGATAAGATCGATCTCGCCTCGGTGGGCCCGGAAATTCCTTTCCAGTATAGTAAATCCTTTTTCTTTTAAGTAACGCTCGGCCAGGGATTCCCCCCACCTACCGATCCGCTTTCTTCTATCTGCCTGGATACGCGTCATCCCCCCATCCTTTAATTTGAAAGCTTTTCCGATGGATTTCACAAGGCCCATGGCAGCGAATAGCCGCAACATGACGTTTGGTACCATAGCCTTTATGTTGAGCGAATCCATATTGGGGATATTTCTGATCATAGCCCACCATCATCCGGTCACGAGTGACTTTCGCGATGATTGAGGCGGCGGCAATTGAGAAACACCTGCTGTCTCCTTTCACGAGAGCCGTTTGGGGATAAAATTTTTCCGGCAGAGGACGCCCGTCGATGAGCAGATGATCCGGTCGAACCGTGAGACTGCCGATGGCCATTCGCATGGCCTTAAAAGTGGCCTGAAGGATATTGATACGATCGATTTCTTTCTCCGAGACGATGCCCGTAGCCACCGCCACAGCCTTTTCCTGTATAATACCAAATAGGAATTCCCGTTGCTTTGGAGACAACTTTTTTGAATCATCAACACCTTGAATGTGAATATCTTTGGGAAATATGACCGCCGAAGCGACTACGGGTCCCGCAAGAGGACCCCGGCCTGCTTCATCCAAACCGGCAACGAATGCATTGCCCTCATCCCACAAGGCCGTCTCATAGTATAACATTTCCTTTATACGGATGTCTTCTTTTCGGTCTTCGTCCATTTATTGATCATCTCGCGTTTCAGTGAGTTTTTGAATATTATCATCGATTCGAGCCAGCCGTTTGGCCATATCGTTCATCCGCCATTCCAGGGAAGACAGCATCCATAATTGAAAATGGATCTCCTTGGCCTCGTTTCGTAGAAACATAAATATCTTCAGCGAGAGAAGTACGAGTCCAACTTCCACAGCGGGCAGCTCCAATTCTTTTGGCAGAAAAGGTGCTGCAATCAGTGTCATGAGAATAAACGCGAGCATGGCAACATTAATGACCTTTCCCGCTATCGTAGGTTTCCCACCAATCTGACCCACGATCTTTCGTATTTTTTCTTTTTCCTGGATGAACTCTTCCATCTCTTCACGAGAGAGATCTTTTATGTTTTTGCGTCCGGTTCCGGCCAAAGTGCCCTCCTTGAGGTAAGTCATGAATTTATCTGCGGACCTGGATAATTTATGAATAATCCAGACTAACCATTGGATTCTCTGAACCCTTCCCACAGGCTCTTGATCACGAGTCGATATGCGGGACGATTGGTATCGATATAACTTTCGCTGTGATGAACGGCCGGGAACCATTTCCTTCCTACCTCAATCCAGAAATCTTCCAGGGTGTCTTTGGAAAAAGGCAGCATGCC
>CAZYTI010001339.1:0-1730 GCA_964650065.1 uncultured bacterium | reverse complement strand
TTGAAGAGGATATAGTTTTACATTATTCTGATTCGACAGAAGGTGGAGGAGGGAGGTGGCGGGCCCACCAGATGTGGATGATGGTTGGCGAAGAAGGTTTAAAAGATCGGAAAGATGATTAATAATTTAAATCTCCCTTCT
This sequence comes from uncultured bacterium, assembly GCA_964650065.1. GTDB lineage: Bacteria > Zhuqueibacterota > QNDG01 > QNDG01 > DSAB01 > CAZYTI01. The sequence goes on along the minus strand of CAZYTI010001339.1, from coordinate 1,589 downwards.
CAAGCAAATAATTACCTGGTCCACTTGTGCTGAATGCAGTGGTGAGAAGTATTTCCAATGGTTCCTGAATATTTTCCTCTGATTCGAATCGATCTGCAAGAAGAGATAGACCAGTGCATAATTTATCAAAGATGTCATCTTGAGGATTAACAGTGGGATCTCCTATTTTAATACGATTAATTCGTTCAAGTAATATGCGATAAACCTGATTCAAAACGAGGTCTGCTAATAAAATATCACTTGAAAAAGTATATCGAATTGTGCGGCCGGTAATTCCATGAGAAGCAGAAAAATAATATAACTTCTTTTCAATATTATCTTCACCCTGAATGAACTTTACAACTCTTCTGATTTCCTTCACTAATTCTTTTCGAAAATACTTGACTTGTGATTTAGGAAGCGTCATTATCATATCCTCCTATATTTGTTGCATCATTTTGATATCCTGTTTCTTGTAACCTAAAGAGTGGAACTTCAGCGAAATCTTGAGAAATCCATGGGATTTCGGGATATGGCATTAGCTGCTTCTCTTGTGGACTTGGTCCTTTAGGTCTGTTAAATTTTCGTGGTTGGATGAAATCAAACTTTTCCATCTCATCATGAATTTCATAGAGCTCTTCATCTGTTAACATGTACTCGATTATGATGTTATCAAGAGTTATGAACAATTTGTAGAATGAGGATTCTATGTTGATTTGGTAATAGTCTACACCGCTGATATTCTTAGATACTTTCATTATTCCCCATTCTACGAAACTCTTCACCGCTTTGGTTACGGTGGGGCGTGTGACTCCAACCTCCTTTGCCAAGGTTGTAATGTTGAATTCCGCTTTTTTATAAGGCAATAAGAATTCAATTATCCGCAGTTGAGCATTGTTTCCCATGATACCTTCGAACGGTTTCATTATGTCACCTCTTCCTTTTTAGAGAGCATACTTTTTCAGATATGAAATATTACTGGCAGCTTTATGATACTATACTGATCCACTACTTGTCATGTTGGTTGCTCTGAACACACCATTATCCCCATGCCATATATAATTTTTGCCTGACGTGTAAAAAATATTTTACAGTCTTCTCTTCCCTTCAGGGACGTTGTACCCATGGATTCGCAGTACAACGAATGCCCGCTTTGAATTTAGATAATATTTCAACCCTTTCTTTGTGATTTTTTCAAAAACAATATTTTTATTCATTGTTCTTTGCAGAGCTTTTTTAAATCCTTTACCATGCTCATAATGATATTTTCTTTTAAGGTGAACTAGCTCCATAGCTCTATCTTTTGAGAAACGATGATCTCCTTTTAATATCTTTATTATTGTAATCTCTTCCTCAGAGCAATCTGTATAATCTTCTTCATCTCCCAAGTCAACACTCCTATGCTATTGAAACTGCATTTGCCTTAGTATTATGTGAAAACTGGATTAGCAGTGTTACTCCAATGATAATTTGAGTCAAACCAATCACGATATGGATTAGGTGCATTATAATAGCCAATATTTCACCAGTGCAGAGGTATAGCTTAGTTGTAATAAAGTTTTTGTAATGACGACGGATTTCATCGGATCAAGAATGATTACAAAAACTTT
>CAZYTI010001338.1:0-1730 GCA_964650065.1 uncultured bacterium | reverse complement strand
ATCCTAAACGCTCCGGCGTTGCGAACTGCATCGGCGACATCGGTTCCCACTGTGAAAACTTGGCCCACTATTTCACCGGGCTGGAAATCAACGAAATTTGTGCCGATTTGAAGAGTATCCTGAACCGACCGTTGGATAATGATGGCAACATTCTGCTGCATCTTGAAAAAAACGTATGCGGGATTTTATATGCTTCTCAGTTCTCGGCCGGTGAAGAAAACAATTTGCGGATTCGTGTATACGGTACGAATGGAGCGTTAGAATGGCATCAGGAAGAACCGAACTCTCTCTGGTTCCGAACAAACGACGGACCCGCCCAACTCTACCGCAGAGGAAACGGTTATCTGTGTGATGCGGCGCAAAGAGCGACCCGGCTGCCACCCGGACATCCCGAGGCATTTATTGAGGCTTTTGCCAATGTGTATGTAAATGCCACCGACACCATGCGGGCCAAAATTCTCGGTCAGGAACCCTCAGATTTGGAATCAGATTTTCCCACCGTGGTGGATGGTGCCCGGGGATTGGCCTTCATCGAATCCGCCGTTGAAAGCGGCCAAAGTGACCGGAAGTGGTATCCGATGAAGCGCTTTACTTAAAACATCAAATTATCCAAAAAGGAGGTAGGATTATGGCAAGACCGGTAACCTTATTTACGGGACAATATGCGGACCTTCCGCTGACGGAACTGGCCCCAAAAGCCAGTGGCTGGGGATACGACGGACTGGAGCTGGCCTGTTGGGGTGATCATTTCGACCCTGCCAGAGGTGCGGCGGATCCTGCATACTGTGAACAGCAAAAGAACATTCTTAAAGAAAACAATTTAAGCGTTTACGCCATTTCCCATCACCTGGCCGGTCAGTTGGTCTGCGATCTAAACGATGACGCCCGCTCCGATGCTTTCGCTCCCAATGATTGTGCCGGCGATGCTGAGAAAAAAAGGGCCTGGGCCGTCGAAACAATGAAACAGACAGCGGTCGCTGCCAAGAACATGGGACTGAAGGTCGTCAACGGATTTACCGGTTCATCTATCTGGCATTTGATTTATTCCTTCCCGCCCGTCAGCGAGGAGCAGATTGAAGAGGGATTTAAGTATTTTAGTGACATGTGGAATCCTATCCTGGATGTGTTTGATGAAAATGGGGTCAGATTTGCGCTCGAAGTACATCCCACCGAAATCGCCTTTGATATCATTACGGCTGAGCGTGCCTTGGAAGCGATCGGACACAGAGAGGCCTTTGGTTTCAATTTTGATCCCAGTCATCTGGAGTGGCAAGGGATGGATCCCGTTAAATTCATCAAGGCCTTTCCGGACCGGATCTACCATGTTCACATGAAAGACGCCATCGTCACCCTGGACGGGACCACCGGAATCCTCGGCAGCTACTTGAATTTCGGTCAACCGTGTCGCGGATGGGACTTCCGCTCCCTCGGCCGGGGACAGGTCGATTTTGAGGAAATCATTCGCGCCTTGAACGAAATCGGTTATGACGGCCCCCTTTCGGTGGAGTGGGAAGATGCGGCCATGGATCGTGAAGCAGGGGCAAAGGAGGCGGCCGAATTTGTGAAAAATATTGACTTCGCTCCTTCCGGACGGATGTTTGACGAGGCCTTCGCGACGGAATAAACTCCGATCAGGCACACCATCTGCAAAAAGAGACAGGGTCTGCACGACCCTGTCTCTTTTTTATTTAACTCCAATCAGGTAAAAAAATTCGTCCCGGTTCGTTCCC
>CAZYTI010001337.1:0-1731 GCA_964650065.1 uncultured bacterium | reverse complement strand
GGGTATGGATCCCGGGATAAATGTGCGAATAATGGTCCTATTAGGCCAAAGTCAGCTATACTCGGACGGCCGCCCAACATATAAGGATAGTGTAAAAAATGATTGTTCAGCAAGTCCAATAACTCTTCGTAGGACTCTTCAATCACGGGAATGGTTTCCTGTGTCACACCCATTTTTTCCAAGTAGCCTTTGAAATATTCCATCATAGGCTTAACATTTTCCCTTCTATTGTTCATGTCCCGGTTGGCAGAAGGACCGCGGCTGAATTCGATCTCCAGGAACGGTCTGTTCTCGTCCAAATAGCTCCATCGATAATGCATGGCTGCCCTGAATAACGTTTCAGAGCCAAAAAAGCCGATCAGCCACGCAATAGCCTTTTGCACCGGGGTCTTAGGGATCAACGCAGGCTCAGGAACCTTCTGCTCGAAATGAACAATGGTATCGGTGGAATCTTGGATCATGGTACCATCCGTCAACTCGACGACAGGGACTACGAAATATCCGATATGAGGCAATATCTCCTCATTGTAGCGACCATAAGGAAAGCTCTCCTGGTAATCTATGCCTTTCTTTATGAAATAAGAGCGTGTTTTTCCCGAAAACAATGAAACCGGTGCGCCCCAAAGGATCGGTTTATCATGAGTTCTTCCCGAATTCTTATACATGTAATTAAGCCTCCATCTCAGGGAAATTATTCCCCCTATTCAAGTTGATGAATGATAATAACCTGCCTCCAGATATGATTAAATACCCTAACGATCATGCGGATAACAAGTAAAATACCCCGAGTTCAGGAAATCGAACAGATAAAATATATTGAGTCAATTTAAATTGTATGAGCCCTTAGCGCTCGCGGATTAAGCTCTTTATAACAGTAAATAGTTATTCGACTCTCAAAAAAAGGAAAACAGAATTCAGTAGCTCATTAAAGTTAAGGTTATTGAACTGAAAACTCAGCTCATTGTTTTTTTTTGCCTACTGAAAAAGCCTTGGCCAATAATTCACCGAGTTCATAATAATTTTTACCCACTTCATCATAGGTAATCGGTCTTACTTTCCGAATATCTGGCAGACCATTTTCATTGAGAATAGACGCCTCCGCTTTAATATCCAGTATTTCTCCAATAAATTGTTGAGTAAATTCTCCTATCTCAGTGGTGTGCAGCACCGCGCATTCCAAAATGAAGGGGAATTCTTCTACATAAGGTGCATTCACAAGATCACTTTGAATCGGGGTTAATCCCAGGGACTCGAATTTGTTTTCTTTATTGCCGCTATAAATCCCCACATAATCGGTTTCTTTTACATGGGAATAGGATGGTATATTGATGGTGAATGCTTTGGTGTTCATAATATTTTTATAGGTTTGCGTCAGTTTAGAAGGAGATATCGCCACACATGGCGGCAGGCTGCAACAGACACTCCCCCATGCCACTGTCATAAGATTCGGCTGACCGTTTTCATCGTAGCTTCCGACGACTAGAACAGGATTGGGCTGTATGATCGGATTGGGTCCTATAGATTTTTTCATCATCCATCCTTTCTAAGCATATGGTAATTCATTATATTTGGCCTAATATTTTCCATGCATCAATTTAAGATTTAAATCAGTTGTTTAGCGCGGGTCTACATAGGAATTCTAAAGATATTCTGATAAATATCAAAAAAATAGGGAGCACTACAAGTAACTTTATAGAATTTTACGATAGAATTAATCATACCTTATTTTGG
>CAZYTI010001336.1:0-1732 GCA_964650065.1 uncultured bacterium | reverse complement strand
AAGGCGCCTAAAATCTGCAGGTTTCTGGTAATGGCACAATAGGCGTATCCTTTGAAAAAGGTCTGCCGATCGATGTGTCGATAGTTTAACATTTTTTCGTAGGCATAATGTAATAAATGCCGTTGAAGAGAACGGGGGAGTTTCACATAAGGGTCGATCAGCAGTGAAGCCAGGTCATATTGGAGCGGTCCTGTCCTTCCCCCCTGAAAGTCAATGAAGCGGCATCGATTATGTTTAACCATGATGTTTTTAGATTGCATGTCCCTGTGCATAAAACCATGGGTGGAAAACTCAATGGCATTGTCGGCAATCTCATGAAAGTCCTCCAAATATTCATCAAAAAGAATAGACATCTGTAGATAGTCATTTAAAAAGGCATCAATAAAATAACGGCATTCCCTCTCAAGAATCAGAGAAGGGTTGTAAGTTTCGGATTGATATGTCCATGACGGGTCAAATCCCTCCGCGCCCTTTAGAGACATATCGAGGATTTCATCAATCACAGATTTATATAAGGGGAGGATGTGCGATTTGCCGGATTCATTTTGAATGACATTCTCAAGGTGTATATCGCCTAAATCCTCCATAAACACCAGTCCGGAAAAGCGGTCAAACAGAAGTATTTCAGGAACCGGAATTCCCTTCTCATACAGGTGCTGTCCAATACTGACAAACGAATCAAACTCTGATATGTTATCATCTTGCTGAATCCCATGATCGACCATGACCAGGGAAGAATTAGATGACCTTAATCGATACCATTTTCTATCCGAGCCGTCTCCTTTCAGCTGATACTTTGTAATAGGGCCAAGTGGCTTTTGACCAAAAGCATTTTCAAAGGCAACCGGCGCCATTTTATCACATACGACTTCCATAAATCGTTTTGGATCGCCAATATCTCTCCAGTAATGGGACAGGCAGGTAAACCCAGTAATGGTCAAACCACTACTTATCATTTTTTTATACGCATCAATACTGTTGGAGAATTGTTTTTCGGGTATGAAATCCAGTACTACAGGGTCCAACACCTGGATGCCGGTGAATGTCATGATTTTTGAACCTAATGAATGTGAGGCATCGTTCGTGGCGTCAAAGCTTTCGACAAGACTGTTTTTATTGACTTTTACGGCGTTGAATTCCGGATCATCGTATAACGCCAGGGTAACCGGGTGGTGATGACTTAGGTGAAACTGATATAGATCAGGCAGAGGAATGTCTGTCACTACATCGCTGTTAATGACAATAAAGGGCCTGTTATCCCAGAATTCTGCTATATTTTTAATGGCCCCGCCGGTGCCTAATATTATCGGCTCATATCGGGTATATACCGGTATGGTGTATTTTCGTGTTGATAGAAAGTCTTCGATATTTTGATGCAAATGGTGGGTATTAACCGTAACAGCCTCACACCCGGCTGCTTCCAGTTTCTCAATGATCATATCCAGATTCGTTTTTCCGAAAATGGAAAACAGCGGTTTAGGCGTTTTTAGCGTATAGGGCTTTAGCCGGGTTCCGAGTCCTGCAGCTAGAATCAGGGCTTTCATGAATTGATGGTCATGCCCTTATGACGCTCAAATAGTCTTCTATTTGTTGAGCGTATGTGTTTATGTGATCTTGTTCTTCCGGTTTTTTAAATCCATTTAAAAGGAAGAAATCCACCGCATTGATATAATATAATTTTGAGAGGGACTCTGGTCGTTCGATCACTTTATTTTTTTGCATTTGAATGCCC
>CAZYTI010001335.1:875-1736 GCA_964650065.1 uncultured bacterium | reverse complement strand
AACCATGGAAACTGATGCAATTTTGCCTTGGTTCGTTATGCAGAAATGCCGGCAGGTATCTGCGGATTGGTCATAGCCGGTATCTTTGCAGCAGCCATGTCCAGCCTGGACAGCGCTATGCACAGCTCTTCTACTGCCATAGTAACTGATTTCTATCGTCGTTTCAGACCAAATTCTTCTGAGGAATTAAATTTAAAAATTGCCCGCTGGATTACCGCCTTACTCGGAATCTTCGCCATTGTCGCAGCCGTATTTATGGCTGTTGCCAAGGTTCCCTCGCTGTGGGACTTATTCATGAAGCTACTGGGCTTTTTAGGTGGTGGTATAACTGGAATTTTCTTGTTGGGGATTCTTACACATCGTACGAATGGAATAGGTGCTTTAGCAGGCGCATTAGTTAGCAGTGTTTTGGTTTTAGCAGCCCAAAACTACACTGAAATGCATTTCTTCCTTTATGGAGCAGTTGGGGTAATTTCTGCTATGGTAGTAGGATATCTTGTAAGCATGATTATCCCTGAGAAACCCAAGAACCTAAAAGGCTTAACCATTTACACTATGGAAAAACGATAAAATTTACAACGCGGATATCCTGTGTTGGATGTACCATTTTAATTTATAAGAAAAATTAAGAAAGGATTTATTATGAAACAGGAATATGTTACTTTGTTAAGGATGACTTTAATGTTAATTTCGTTATTGGCATTACCCGTTTTTGGGGATGAGTATATAGAACAGGACTTCTCTATAAAACTGACGGTAACATCAACGCTTCCTTCAGGAAAGGTGCCAATGGACCCTGTGATAGATTTTACATCAGTGATTCAGGAACCGGGTTGGATATTCGCTCCAGATGAGTCACGT
>CAZYTI010001335.1:0-865 GCA_964650065.1 uncultured bacterium | reverse complement strand
ATTGAATCCAAACACAATTCAGGTTGTAAATGTTAAAACCAACAAAGTTGTTCCGCATAGCCTAGGAGAGGGTTTTTCGTTTGGAGACAAGGGACGTGTACTCTGGGTAATCGAAGATCCCTCCCATACCGAATATGAGATCAGATTCCGTACTGCTGCAAAGCGGCCTTTACTTAATCCTCAAAAATATGTACCCATGGTAGGTTCCGGCGACCTGATTCGATACAATGCATGTGAACTCCGACCGATTACATTGCGTTACCCAAACCGTCTGGTTGACCTGACAGGCGATGGCAAACTAGACCTTGTGGGTGCCTGGCCCCATCCTTACGCACCTAAGAAACCTAAGGGTGCTATTTTCTGTTTTCCACGTGTGGGATCTATGGATTAGTTTAAGTTTGGCGACATAATACGAATTCGGTATCGCAGCCAGATTAAAGCTCGTGAATTTGGTCATTTTACCGGGCCGTATCTCGCAGCCGAAATGGCCGATTTGAACCGTGACGGATTACCTGATCTGCTTTATACAACCACAAGTCGCGCGATTCGCTTTGGTGGTGCCAAGGATATAGACCAATATCTGCATATTTTTCTCAATTCAGGCGACAGAGATGATGGCGGAATGCCCGTATTTCTGGCAAGTGGACGAATCCCTCTGCCGCCCAATACCAAGGGTGATAAAGGTGAGAAATGGTGGGGGCCAATCCGAGTCGTGGACTTGGACAATGACGGCATACTGGACATTGTAATAGGCCACATGTATCAGGATGCCAGTTGGGGAGACGGATCACTGGTCAACAGAACCGCCCATTTCTTGAAGAATACAAATCCTAAAGGCTGGCCCCTGGAACTTGCTGAGCCTGTC
>CAZYTI010001334.1:0-1737 GCA_964650065.1 uncultured bacterium | reverse complement strand
ATTCCCATTTGATTCGGGCTATACCGAAACGATGAGCTAACGGCGCATAAACTTCCCGTGTTTCCAGGGCAATCCGCTCGGCCTTCTCCCTGGGGAGGTACTCGATGGTCCGCATGTTATGAAGACGATCGGCAAACTTAATCATAATGACTCGCAGATCCTGAGCCATGGAGAAAATCATCTTTCTAAAATTCTCGGCCTGCTTCTCCGCATGACTTCGAAATTTCAGCTCGCTGATCTTTGTAACCCCATCAACCAGTTGCCCAACCTCGTCTCCGAATGAATCCTTGATTACATCTATTGAAATACCCGTATTTTCCACAATATCGTGTAGAAACCCTGCCGCCACTGTAATCACATCCATGCGAAGTTCACTCAGTATTTTTGCCGTCTCTAAACAATGCTCTATATAAGGAACACCCGACTTTCTGATCTGATACTTGTGAGCCTCGTACGCATAATTGTAAGCTCTTCGAAGAAGGTCCACATCAGGATTTTTATTGTAGGATTTAATCGTTTTGATGATACGCTCAAGCATGCGTCTATACCGGTTCCGCACCCGGGCATCAAAAACGACTTTTCCAACCCCTTTCTTGGGATCGATAACAGGATGAGATTTTTTTTCTTTTTCGATGACTTCCACAGGTTCTCTCTAAAAGGGCGCCCCGGCGGCCTCATTTTCGAACGCCGGATTCTCAAACATAGCCCACTTTTTTACGAAATTGAGATGAACTGTTCCGACAGGACCGTTCCGCTGTTTCCCGATGATCACTTCTGCTTTTCCTGCTAACTGTTTAATTTCAGCCTCTTCCTGTTTCATATAAAACTCCGGCCGATAAATGAAGAGGACAACATCCGCATCCTGCTCAATGGCACCTGATTCTCTTAAATCCGACAGCATGGGTCGTCTTTCTCCCCCCCGGACCTCAACGGCCCGAGAAAGCTGGGAAAGTGCGATTACGGGTACATCCAGTTCTTTGGCTAATCCCTTCAGGGAACGCGATATCGTCGAAATTTCTTGCTGACGGCTTTCCACATTCCTGGGCCCCTGCATTAATTGAAGATAATCGATTATGATGAGTCCGACATCTTTTTCCTTTTTAAGACGACGGGCCTTCGCCCGCAACTCCAAAACACCAATCCCTGGGGTATCATCTATGAAGACCGGTGCTTCTGTCAAGACACCAACACACATACTCAATTTCTGCCACTGATCGTCGGCCAGTCGACCGGTTCGAACACCATGAGCATCCACTCGGGCTTCTGCACAGAGAAGGCGGAGGGCCAGTTGTCTTTTGGACATTTCAAGACTAAAAATACCCACGGGTTCTTTTTCCTCCACCGCGATCGTTCTGGCAATATTGAGACAGAGTGCTGTTTTGCCCATGGAGGGACGTCCAGCCACGATAATCAATTCGGAAGGTTGAAATCCTGATGTAAGTTCATCCAGCTTGGTGAATCCCGAAGGTACACCTGTGACAGTCCCCTTCCTTTCATGAAAACGTTCGATGGTCTCGAACGCTTCATGCATGATGGGGGAGATATGTTCAAAACTTCCCTTGAGCCGCTTCTCTGAAAGGCCAAATATCCTCTGCTCTGACCGATCGATAATCTGAAACACATCTTCCGAAGCGTCATAGCAATCCCTGGCAATAACAGCCGATTCTTCAATCAACTTTCGCAGCAGGTATCTCTCTAAAACGATACGAAGGTGATGATCCACATTTGCCGAGGACG
>CAZYTI010001333.1:0-1740 GCA_964650065.1 uncultured bacterium | reverse complement strand
TAGATTGTTTCCGTTTCACCCAAAGGATCGGTGATTTCGAATACAACCAAGGGGGTTAAGCCCTCGAGTCCGGCCTCCCCCCAGCATCCGAGTGTGACCTCGATGGTCCCTGTCTTCTTTGTGTATGGATCGATGATATTGATGATGGCCGGATGGTCCGGATCATCAAGCACGAAATCTACCCTGGGTCTGTTCTGTACCACGATACGCAGGGACTGGGTGCGCCACCATTTGTTTCCCGACCTGTCCTCCGTGGTCATGTTGATGTCATAGGTACCGCCGGGAGCGTGATCATCCCCGTATCTCCATTTCCATTCGACGGTGATATGGTCGTCCGCCTCCTCCGTGATATTGTAATCGAAAAGGGAGCCTTCGTATTCGATCCTTGTGGCCCGGAATCCGAATTCCACCATATCCTCCATTCCAAGGGCGTACCTTATGGTGGTTGTTGCGATGATGGTTTCCTTGTCCTCGGTAGCATTTGCATCGTTGACAACGATGTTACTCTGGGTGAACTCGATAACCACCGAGTTCAACAGGGATTCGAAACCTGAGGGGTGTTCCGTGCTCCCATAAAGAATGACAGTGTGACCGCTATCTGTCCAATACTCATCGTTCCCGCTGTAGGTGATCTCGATCTCCAGGTAGTCATCTGCCCCTACATTTGCCTGGTAATTCTCATTACCATCGAACCGTTTGGGTGTGGTGTCCGTGTCGTTCGTATTCGTCTGGAAGGTCTGCGTGTTCTGATTCCCGTTCACCGAAATCTGGATGCTGAATGTTACATCCTTGACCGTACCTTCGGTTGTCTTTGCCCAAAGCTGGAAGGCCAGGTTTCCGGATAAGGACGCTCCTCCGATAAACGGTTCGCTTCTCCAGGTGCCCACGTTACTGGATTGACCCCGCTTGCTTCCTTCATCCGGGCAGTCCGCCTGTTCGTCATCACTGGATGTTGGCTGCTCGGCACTGAGATTTCCATTATTGGAATCTCCGTACATGTGGAACCTCACCGGTTGCGAGGCAGGTGAACTATCTCCTTCAACGTCATTAGGAATGAGAAACACTAGTATTGATGTCAGGACGAGAACAGAAATCAATATCGTCAGATGTTTGGACATTTTTTGCCTCCTAGTGAAATGGTCAAAACGGTCCTTAAAAATAAACATTTCGGTATTTGATTTTTATTGATTCATAAAGGTTTTTCCGCATACTTCCGGGGATAGAGTAGTCAGTGATCATTTTATCCTTCCCTTTTGAAGTATAATTTTTATTAGATTATAAGGTATAATTTTTTAAAATTAATTATCCTTTTAAATTATATCTCTCTTTTACAGCCTCTACCAATATCAAATTGGCGGAGGAGCCTGAGTTTACAAAGACGGAATATTCTGTACCTAGCCATGTACTCCATTCTCTCTCAAATTGAAGTACATGCTTTCCTTTTGAATACTTGTTATTAAATAAAATAAATTTGCAAATACCAATTTTATCAAATATTCGAATTGTCTCTTTCATGAGAGGCCATTTAAACATTTTTATTTGCCGCCTCTTTTTCGTGATCATATTCATACATCATCTCAGCTAATTCTCTAAATGTAATATTTGGACTCCAGTTGAGCTTTTCTTTTGCTTTAGACGGATCACCCCATAATCTTGGGACTTCACATGGCCTGTAAAACTTTTGGTCAATGAAAACATGATCATTGACATTAAGTCCGGCATAATCAAATACATATTCTA
>CAZYTI010001332.1:0-1740 GCA_964650065.1 uncultured bacterium | reverse complement strand
AATCCGCTCTTAGGCTGGTTCTTAAATATTTCCCGGATCGAAGTTTGAAATTTTGTAAGCGTATCAGAATTGATGACTCTTTTCTGAAACAACTTGTCTGCAATCATGGAGGCCACATTATTGGCCTGGTTCGGATCGGGTGTCAACTTATCAAACACCTTAAGCAGATTTTCGTTAAATGAATCTTCTCCACTTATGAGCGTTTCTAATCCGGCAATGTAACTATCAGAAAAGTCTTTGGTGATCTCTTCAGAGAGATCAAAATTATGCCCATCGACAAGGGTATTTTCGAATATGATGTTAATCAGATCCGGATCAAGCCGTGCGACGACGCTCATCACATTCAACTTGATCTCTTTCGCTTCCTCTGGGTTGCGATGTTCATTGAAGTATTTACATATCTTCCCGATGACATCCTGTATGTTTTTCCCAACCGTATCATCGTGAAGTTTGGTTACTGCATCCTTGTAGACTTTATTGAGGACACTTGCAGATTTCTTACCATCCTTGAAAAAGTCGGCCAAAAGCTCAACTTTTGAATCGGGGAGTTTACCAAATTTCGTTTCACTGGCGATTCTTGCCAAGGACTGCCATATCCGCTCTTCCTCGGAAATAGTGTAATCTTCTTCCGTTACCTCAACAGAATTCGTCCCGGCTAAAAGGGCACTGTAATCAATCTCTTTAATTTTAATATGAGGTGTCGAAGGAATATATTTTAAAATACCGCCATTTTCCCTGATCGTCTTACCATCTTCACGGAGGAGTCTAAAAACGTCACTGATTTCCTTTATATCGATGCCTCGAAGAAAAGAGAGGGATATCAATCCCCGCTGATGGAGGTATTTGGCCACATCGGTGTATATATCAGAATTCCCCTTGATGGACACGTCTTCGAAAAAAAGATTATTTTGAAGAATGCCAATATCCAATTTGTTCTGGCTTTGAAAGTATGTATCCAATGCGTTTATTAAATTATTGATAGAATGACCAAATATGGGATGTTCGGGTTTATAGAATACACTGTTTTTCATTGTAATGCGTAAATTCCTAATGACAGGATCATAAAGGGTCAACTTTTCTTTCACCCGGGCTTCGGAAAAATCTGAATTGTTCTGTGTCGAAACCTTCACCTTATTTCCATCCTATATTATACCTCCTGATATAACAGGAAGCTACACTCTCCACATTTTACAAATCCATTTAAACATTCTTTAAGATTTCAGAATGAAAACGATTCACCAGTTACATCAAACTTTTTAAATGGATGGTGAAATGTATTTGCACTGTCATCACAGTGCTATTCCCAGAAAAAACAAGTGCTTCAATCTTAGATAATAATTGATCCCTCATGTGAGTTAAAATATCGATCCTTTACTTCATCATTCTTGACTTCTAAATCAAGATATGGGTCAATGCCTGTATTAACTGACACTTACCCGTGCCTTGTTTACTTATAATGCATATATCATGCCAAATCGATTTAACCACTTGTTTTATCATGCACTATTCCATCACAGAAAGACTCAATGACAAAAATTAGACACTGCATTTGGGTGTTTTGAACATACCCTAAAGCATAAAAATTGAGGATTATACGTAAATAAAAACAGATAAGGGATGTCAGTTTAAAAAAGTTGTGCTTTAAAGTTGGGGTATATTGAAATAAATGCTTTTTTATATGATAGTCTACAGATTGTAGGGTGGGGCTATGCCCCACCCTACGTCCTATCATTTTTCCGG
>CAZYTI010001331.1:0-1743 GCA_964650065.1 uncultured bacterium | reverse complement strand
TCAAAAAATGAAAAAAACTAACTTTTATAAAATTCTGTTTTTGGTTTGTTTTTGGATTTTCTGTACCATTTTTATTGTTTTTTTATGAGGCGGCTGTTTTAGGTTTTAAATCGGCAATATAACATTAAAGGGTAAAGATAAGCCGGTTAATACCTACAAGTATAATTTGTGAATTATCCAGTCTATATTCAGAGAACGATCTTTTTCGCTTCATCAACAATCTTTTCCATATTGTTCAGTTCATTTTCGTGGTTTTCATTTAAGTTTACTTTAACACGCATCGCCTTTAAACCGTAAACTCCCTGCATATCCTCCAATTCTACATTTTCAACTTCTCCCTGAATATAATTAATCGAAGCCAGGTAATCAATATACTTTCTATACTCATAATACTCATTGGGTTGAGAATAAATGATAGCGATTGACCCTGGTTGAGTCAGTCTTTCCTTTGTTTCTTTGATCACCGCCTTATCAATGCGTTTTTTTGTAATTTCATAACGGATATTATAGCCACCTTCCACATCGAATTTTTTTTCATCCTCCCTGAAACGGATCGATAACGGACTACTATGCACCAATACCAGTTGGGTTGTATCCAATTGAATTGGAAGGCTGCTTTTTATTTCTGCTGTTTTCCTTGTAATCTGGCACATCACGATCAGCTGCCATAAACGTAGGTTCTTTAAATAAACAGGATCAAATGTTAATTTCTCCAAAATTGACTGGCCCATGTAGATATTATATTCGATACCGTCGGTTCTGTATTTTTCAAAATAATGGGGGAACATTATCTGTGCACTGTTTTCCTGCTCATCGAGCACGGATGAAATTGTTTCATTTATCATTCCTATACTTACTTCAAAATCACTCCGTTTTTTATATAAGATACCATGTTCAGGATCAATTTTCTTTTCATAATCCAATATCATGTTTTTTATTTCCGGTATAGCCTCTTTTAAATGTATAAATACAGGTTCTACTTCCCGTTTAAGAAATTCTATAATCCGGGATTCATCGCCTGAAAGCAAATCTTTCTCAAATTTTTTCAATTGTTCGTCTATTTCATATCTTACCTGGTTAAAAACAGGCATGCTTTTATAAGTATTGGCTTTTTCAAGGATATTATCAGCGATATTCATTTGCTCGGTCAGGTCATTTTTTATGGCTTTATTTCTTTCCTGTGAAGAAGATCTGACATCAGTGGCTCCATATAACGGATAAACATCTTTAAATATAATAGGTTCCTTTTCAAATTCTTCTTCTCCCTGTTCTTCCCTCACCATATTTAAGGCTGCTTCGGTAAACCTCCACTCCACAACCGGATGAATAGCTGTAAATTCTTCTTGTATCCTGGCTTTCAACTGGTTGTTTAGTTCAACAGTCAATCGTGTGGCAGCAAGGGCAAATAAGGGTATAACCTCATGCATTTTAATCATAGAAAGAAAATTAAGGTCATCTTTATTGGGAGAACCCAATTCTAAAACTCCAACCAATGTCTCCTCAGAATATAATGGCGCAACAATAAAACTTCCATAACCGGCTTTTAGTAAAGACTTTTCAAGTACAGACGGATTCGGCATCTTTTCTAAATCACTGATTATAACCGGCATTTTGTCAGTCTTAGCCTTTTCGTATATCGAATTATGATAATGGTCACAAACAAGGGTTGGTTCAGGTAAAAGTGTTTGCCAGGTTCTCATGTAATCCTGGAATTTTCGTCCCTCAATGTTAAAAACTGCAACT
>CAZYTI010001330.1:0-1743 GCA_964650065.1 uncultured bacterium | reverse complement strand
AACAGCATAAATTAACACAGGCCGAATTGGCCCAGAAATGCAATTTAAATATCCGTACGATTCAACGAATTGAGTCTGGAAAAGTCACTCCTCGATTTTATACTTTAAGGTTATTGTCAAATGTTTTTGGTGATCAATTTGAAATAGAAAAGACCAAAGAAAAGGCACATAATCTAAGAGATTTCATATTTACCTTATTCGAAAATCTCTCCATTCCCAGATTCTCACTTATCCTCATTGGAATATTTTTCGTTGGATTTATTGCATATACAATTCATCCCAATTCAATTAGAATTTTCGGTTTTAAACCAATTAGACAACTGGATCCACTCTATTTACACACATACATTACCTATTCAATAATTCATGTCAGTTTTATTCATTTTTTTTGGACCTCGCTACCAATTTTACTTGCAGCCTTAATCCTGGAAGAAAAGCTAAAACGTTGTCATTTATTGGCAATTTTATTTGTTTCTGCAGTTTTAGGCCCAATTAGTTACAATATTATTAGCCATCAAGATGCACCGCTGGTAGGAGGCGGTTTTATTTATTTTGGCTATATAAGTGCTTTATTGGCATGTTATATTAAATTGAGGAAAAAATTTACATTAAACGAGAGAATTATTTCGTTATTCAATTTTTTATTCGTTGTATTTTTTACTATGGCAATACGAACTTTAGTTATTCCCAGATTAATCATACTAATCACTTGTTTCTCGCTTACGTATTGGATCATCATTCCAAAGGCAACTATTGGGCAGGATTGAACGATTATTATAGAATTCTGCGAGCACCTACGAATCTGGTTCTATAATATTTCTCTGTTAATCCGGATATAATGACACCACTCGAACTGGACGCGTGAATGAAGCGGCCATCTCCCAGGTACACACCGACATGGGAAGGTTCCGCCTTTCCCGGGTCCTGGAAAAATACCAGATCTCCGGTACGCAACGATCTTACCGTCACTCTCACACCCTTCCGGTATAGGGCGGATGTCTTATGGGGAAGCCTCATACCATATACATCCAGAAAGATCCTAATAACAAATCCGGAGCAGTCCATACCCCTTCGACTGGTTCCCCCATAGCGGTAAGGGATTCCGATGAAGGATTGGGCATGCTCCTGTAGTCGGATCTGTTTTCCTGTACCGGGTCGCCTTTTCAAAGAAGATGAAGACATCGTACTAGAACAGGAAGATATAATGATGGAAGAAATAAAAATATTAATTGTTGAATAGATGATGGAATTTCTCAATCGGTGTGATTCAGGTTTTATTCTTTTCATGGCGTCATCTCCAATCATAAAAATACATATTTATTGATTAAAATGTCAAGATTTAATCTATTTTTTTTTGAAGAGGTAATACCATGTTAAAGTATGATATCATTCCCTATCCAGTCAATCCTGAAAATCCTGTCAAAAAAAATAAATGCGAACCTTTTTTAACTAACCTGCGTCTTAATAGTCAGAAGACGGGAGCCCGAATTTGATTGAAGAAAGTGTACTCATCGAGAGAGCACAGAACGGAGAGATGGCGGCATTCAGAGATCTGGTTGAACGCCATAAAAAAAATGTCTACTATCTTGCTCTCGATTTAACGGGGAATCACCATGATGCAGAAGATTTGTCACAGGATGTTTTCATTAGGGCGTTTCAATCATTGAAGCATTACCGAGGTGAGGGAAAAATGAGTTCATAGCTATATCGAATCACTGTCAACATGAATATTAATCGGTACCG
>CAZYTI010001329.1:0-1746 GCA_964650065.1 uncultured bacterium | reverse complement strand
GCGATCTCTGAACCATCGGGATTCCAGGCAGGAAACATGTCTGCATCCCGATGAGTCGTTAATCTCTTAAACTCATATCCATCGACTTCGATTTTGAAGATATTCCAATTTTCATCTATGCTCGAGTGGAATGCGATCTTTGTACTATTCGGGGACCAGGAAGGAAATCTATTCATTCTCAGTAAATGCGATACCGGCTGATACTCAGGATAACTGGAAACCGGTGTGTCTTTATCGCAATGAATAAATGAGTACGAAATGAGGATGAGAAAGATGCCGATTGTGCTGTGTCGGCTTATGAGGCTATGGTATGGCGCATTCCCGAAGTAGAAATGGATGGTTTGCTATACATGACGCTCCCCCTGAAAATATTGTTGTTTTTAATATTATGAAATTGAGAATCCAAAATCAAGAGAAAAGTCCATGAACGACTTTTGACTTGAATTTTTTAAAATAAACGGTTATAATGGAGAGAAGGATAACCCATTCCGCAAAATGACTTTCTCAAACAACAAGTGAGGTTAACCATGGGCCGAAAGTATGTTGCTTTAATCGTCATCATCGCGTATTTAGGTTACACGGTCGGGTGTACC
The DNA here is from genome assembly GCA_964650065.1 of uncultured bacterium. Taxonomy (GTDB): domain Bacteria; phylum Zhuqueibacterota; class QNDG01; order QNDG01; family DSAB01; genus CAZYTI01. The sequence continues at coordinate 1,153 of CAZYTI010001329.1, read as the reverse complement.
AGCATGAAGACATTTCCACGAGAAGAAATCCCCAAATTGGGAGAGCGGGAAAAGGTTTGGATAAAAACGGATGATGGGAATGAATACATCATCAACGAACCCTGGATTCAAGGAGACAAATTGATGGGATATGTCGAAGGACAGGGTCATCAAGAAATCGAAATTTCAAAGATCGAAGCCATGAAGACCGAAGAATTCGATGCTACCAAGAGCCTGGTTTTAACGGTTGTTTTGGCAGTCGGTGGCGTACTCCTCATGTCCGTGATGTTCAGGGGGCTTTTATCAGGTACATCGGGCGGTCCAGAGGATGAGCCCGGTCCCGGTGATAGTGAGTGAATCTCCATTAACCATTTAACAGGTGGATATCATGGTAAATAACAAACTAAGAATCAAATTTATGGGCCGCTTCTTTCAGGTTGTTATGGTTGCATTGGCTGTTGGGAATACACCTTGTTTCGGCCAGGATTTTTCCACACCTCTCGAGATGTCCGGATATACCCGACTCACGAGTCATGCCGACATGATGGTTTACCTTAAGAAAATCGATGAAATGTCAGACAGAGTTGAGCTGAAAAATGTGGGAAAATCTGTAGACGGACGGGATCTCCCCCTGGTCATGATTTCCAGGGACAAGACTTTTGGCTCCCAGCGGGGTAAAAAACCCATCGTCTTCTTCTTTGCCCAGCAGCACGGAAACGAGGCTTCGGGAAAAGAGGCCGCATTGATGGTGATTCGTGAATTCGTTTTGGGGGATTTAAAGGATCTATTGAAAGATATCGATGTGCTCATCATGCCTATGACCAATCCTGATGGAGGTGAAAAGGGACAGCGCAGAAATGCCAATAACATGGACCTGAATCGGAATCATGCGATTCTCAGTGAACCCGAGGTGGTGGCTATTCACCAGGTATTCCAGGAATGGATGCCGGAAGTCACTCTGGACGTACATGAATACAACGCCATCTCGAGGCAGTGGATATCCCAGGGCTTCATCAAGGATGCAGAAGAAATGCTGGACCGAGGTACCAATTTGAATATTGCATCTTCCATTCGGGCCTTTTCGGATACCATTTTTATCCCGGAAGTTGGAGAAAAAGTGAAGGAGGATGGCGTTACCTTTTTTCGGTACATTGTGGGAGCTCCTTTTGAGAAC
>CAZYTI010001328.1:0-1750 GCA_964650065.1 uncultured bacterium | reverse complement strand
AAAATGCCATAAAAAAGGCGACAAAAAATAAAATTCCTTTTGGCATCACACCCTACTACCTGAGTCTCATGGACCAGAGTCTTTCCATCGGTTTCGACCATGGCATTCGTGCTCAGGTCATCCCACCCCCTGATTATGTGGATATGATGGCAGAGCATCGAAAAGACCGGGATACTATCTTCGATTTCATGGGAGAACACGACACCTCCCCCATCGACCTCATTACCAGAAGATATCCCGGCATCGCAATCCTGAAGCCTTTCAATACTTGTGCCCAGATTTGTGTGTATTGTCAACGCAACTGGGAGATCGACCAGGTTCTGGATCCGCATGCCATGGCATCCAGGGACGACCTTTCAAAAGCCCTGAGTTGGTTTGATGATCATCAGAGCATCGGGGACATCCTCATTACCGGTGGTGATCCCATGATCATGAAAGATGACCAGATCAGAAGCCTCCTCTCCGAACTTTCCAAAAAAGAGCACATACATCGGATCCGAATCGGTACCAGGACCCCTGTGGTACTCCCCATGAGGTGGACAAATAAAATAGTCCGCATTCTTTCAAAATTTCATGAACCCGGGAAACGGGAAATTGCCATTGTGACCCATTTCGAGCATTCATACGAGATCACACCCGAAGCCATGGAAGCCGTCTCGAAAATTAGAAAAGCCGGAATCAGTGTTTACAACCAGGAGGTGTTTACAGTTGAGAATTCACGCCGGTTTCAAACGGCGAAACTGCGCCACGATTTGAAACTTATTGGAGTAGATCCATATTATACGTTCAACATGAAAGGAAAAGAAGAGACTCGACGCTACATGGTCCCCATCGCCAGGATCTTGCAGGAACGAAAAGAAGAAGCCCGTCTGTTACCCGGACTCACCCGGACCGACGAACCGGTCTTTAATGTTCCCAAGCTTGGGAAAAACCACCTGCGTGCGTGGCAGGATCACAGGGTGATCATGATTCTGCCCAATGGATCGCGGGTGTATGAGCTGCATCCATGGGAAAAAAATATCGCACCCATTCCCCCCTATAATTATATCGACGTGCCCATATACGATTACCTGGAGGAGATGGCTGCACGGGGAGAAAATATCCGGGATTACCGGACGATATGGTTTTATTATTAGAGGACTTGAGATCTTTCCAATAGACCTTTGAGGTCTCCAAGACCTCAAAGGTCTAAATCATCGATCATCCTCATGCTTCATGAACAACAACGTTGAGATTGACTACCCGCTTATATTAATATTGATCCGTTTCTTGGTCGTTCCCCCATGCTGAGACTCGATGTCAAACTCCACCCAACCACTCGATCCATTCATCTTGACCAGGGCACTGAACCGCAGCATCTCCTTTCCTTTGAGCCGAAATTCCGTCACTTTTTTATTGGCAACTTTACACTGGATCGTGGAATAAAAGGGATCCGTCTTGGTCGTACCTTCTGAAGACTCCACCAGGGAAATGTTGCCGGATGAATTGAACGTGAGTTTGTCTTTTACGTCCCTCTTGAGTTGTACGGACCTGTCCGAAGACGTTGGGTAAATCCGGTCGTTCTTGACCGTGACGTTCACCCAGAAAAGATCCTGTGTTGCCGGCGTGACGGACATTTCTTCGATTTCTACCTTGGGGAATTGACTGGCACAGTACATGACGAACTGGGCATTCCTCATGGCCTCACTCTCGATATATCGGGCAGGTGGGGTTCTCCGATCCGTTCTTTTTTCAACCCGGACATCGCGAT
>CAZYTI010001327.1:0-1753 GCA_964650065.1 uncultured bacterium | reverse complement strand
CCTTTTTCCGGATAAGAAGCACATTGAGGAGGTATCGGCATGAGTTGGGTTCTTTTATGGAAGTGTTTGTTGATATTCACACTGTCAGCCTATTTCATTCTCGTTATTGTTGTTCTTATTGGTGGTTTGGGCAATATTCGGGACATGTTTAAAGATTTGACCGAATCGGCGGAGTCGTCTAATTGAAAATGTTTATAAGGATATAAAGGAAATAAAGGGAAATAAGGGAAATAAGGGGAATAAGGGTGAATTCCCATTGTACTATTAAATATCATTATTTGTATGGATTCACCATGTGAAAATTTAATGCGTTTATTTCGAAGAGAGGGATATGATTCCATCCCTATTCAATTCGATCTATGTCCACATTTAGAAAACGTGTACAGGGATAAGACGGGAAGTGAGTTGCCCTATCAGGATTATTTTGGGTTTCCCATGAGGGAAGTGGAGTTACCGGCAATTCCCGAACAAAAGCAGGTAGACTGGCCGCAGTTTTATACGATCGGATTAAAAGAGGGTGTCGAGTTTGATGATTGGGGGATTGCCTATGAGCCGGGTAGTGAAGCGGCCTATCATATGACCCGTATGCGTCATCCCATGGTGGCATTTAAAAATGTGAAACAAATGCAGGACTATCCTTTCCCGGATTTTTCCGAGGTCCCCATTGAGGAGATGAAAAATCGGGTGATGAAATATCATCAAAAAGGATTGGCTGTTTATGGATTCATGGAATTTACCATCTGGGAAATTGGATGGTATCTTCGTGGCATGAACCAGTTGATGATGGATATGGCCTTAGATGATGAGAAGGCTTACTGGCTCCTGGATAAGACCACGGATCTGGCCTGTATACGGGCTCGTAAATTCGCAGCTTGTGATGTGGATGTCCTGAGGTTTGGCGATGATGTGGGTATGCAATCCAGGTTGTTGATGTCGGAAGATTTTTACCGTAAGTTTCTCAAGCCCCGATTGGGCAGGGTCATCCGGGCTGCAAAAGAGGTGAAACCCAATATTATCATCCACTATCATTCCTGTGGATATGTGACCCCCCTGATTCCGGACCTAATGGAGGTTGGTGTCGAAGTCTTAAATCCCCTACAACCCGAATGCATGGATTTCAAAGAAATGCATGAGTTGTATGGAGATCGTCTTTCGTTCAGCGGTACGCTGGGTACGCAGACCACATTGCCCTTTGGTACGCCAAAAGAGGTTCGGGAAACCGTTTTTCGGAACCTGAATATCGCAGGAGATAATGGAGGACTCCTTTGCTGTCCCACGCATCTTCTGGAACCGGATGTACCATGGGACAATATTATCGCGTACGTGGATGCATGTAAAGAATATGACCACTGATTACACAGATTTGCCTGATATTTCATTGGAGAACGGATGGGTGAAGATTTGAACAGTTTGCTTGTGTCTGCACCGGGTCGTATTTGCCTTTTTGGTGAACATCAGGATTACCTGCATTTACCGGTCATACCATGTGCCATTTCTTTGCGGATATCCATTTCAGGAAAACGCAGGCATGATTCGTGCATCCATCTCCATTTGCCCGATATTCATGATGAAAAATCCTTTTCCATCGAGAGAGAACTGCCCTATATCGAAGAACGGGATTATATACGGAGTGCAGTGAATATACTACAGCGCGAGCAATTTACATACTCCCATGGATTCGATGTGACCGTACGTGGCAACATTCCCATTAATTCCGGAACATCCAGTTCTTCGGCACTGGTGGTAGCCTGGA
>CAZYTI010001326.1:0-1753 GCA_964650065.1 uncultured bacterium | reverse complement strand
TTTCCACAATCCCCCGGTTGCCGCCCCCACATAAATAATGTCAGGGTTTGAAACCACGGCCTCAATATCACCGATTCGGCCACTCATCCCGGCAGGACCGATACTGCGGGCCTTCATACCGGAGAACAGATCCGGATCGAATTGAGCATGAACTGCTGAGACCAGTATGAAAACCAGCAAAATAATGGTAAATAGTGATACGCGTTTCATGGCACCTCCTCCTTTTGGAAAACATATGCATAACTATTCGACATGAACGATACCATTTTTGAATCCCCCTAAATCCCCCTTTGAAAAAGGGGGACTTCTAATCGGTAAATTTATTTATTGATGAACAAGTCGGAGCATGTTCTAATCAAATCTTTTTCTCCCCTTGAGGATCAATCGTATCACCGGAACACCAATCAAGACCGATACAATACCCGATACAATGAGAAGCCAATTTTCATCCAACATAACAAGCTGAAAAGCAGAAGTAATGGCCCTCATCACATTTAACAATCCCAAAACAATGGTGATGAAGACCACCACACTCATACAGATATTGGAGAACAGACCATTGAGATCTCTATCCCCCATCAAACCACGATCGTTAACCACGAGGAATAAAAATATGGCCACAAAGGGCAGCAGGACACCGTTCAATGCCTGAGCCAGGATAATGGCCGGTATCGGGCGGACTTCGATCATGCCAAAGAAAATTCCCGTCAACAGAACACCAAGCCAGATGCCGCGATAACGCCCGGACCGCTCATGCCATTTGGGATTGGATTCTGTATCAAACAATCCTCGGGCCGTAATGGCCGCAGCCAATGGGGCCGTGACTGCCGAAGAAAATCCTGCAGAAAACAATCCAATGGCAAAGAACAATCCGGCCCAGTTTCCCAGTCTCATGGCCAGTGTCTCCGAAAGGGCCTGATATGAGAACGAACCGGATACAGCAGTTCCCACGACCAGCACACCCATAGAAATAATACCACCGAAAATAACAGCCACACTGAGACCGAATCGCAGCTCACCTAACTTCTGGCCCCGGGCGATACCCGAACCTAAGAACAAATTGTATGGAACCACAGTCGTGCCGACGAGTCCCAGAACCAGGAATCCTGAATTTCCAGGAATCGATGGTAGAATGAGACCTTTGAGCAGGCCGCCTATGGGAGGTTTGATTAAAATGGCGGTCACCAGAAAGGTAATCCCCATGAGTGCAACAACAACACCCAGGCACTGGGCCACAACCTTGGTTGTTCCAAAATAGAGAAGCAATCCGGATAAAATTCCGATGATGAGCGTAAGGAGTTTGGGAGGCAGTCCGATTCCCAGGGCTGCTCCAGCGACACTCCCTAAAATATTGCCCGCCTCGTAGGCGGCACATCCCAAAATGATGGCTCCCAGGACCAGGAACAAGACCATCGTTCCGGTCGCTCGTCCTCGATAGCGATTCCGGATGGCCTGACCCAGATTCTTCTCGGAAATAACAGTAATTCGACCGCTGGCCTCCTGGAGCACAACGCAGGCAAAAGTTGAAAACAACAATGCCCAGAGCAGTGTAAAGCCAAACTGTGCACCGGATGAGGCTGCAGTCGTCACCGTGCCGGGCCCGATAAACGCAGCCGCAATCACCGACCAGAAGAGAATTTGAAGAAAACGATGCATGAAGTCCCTCATGGTAAAAGATCACCACGGAAATACACAGAGTAACACAGAATGAATATTATGACAACATCTTCTTTTAAGGAAGGACCATGATATC
>CAZYTI010001325.1:0-1756 GCA_964650065.1 uncultured bacterium | reverse complement strand
TTCATGCCCATTCTTCCCCAATAGATCAATTAGAGAAAACATGTATCGTTCAGGACCGCCTGTGACAAAATAACGATAATTGCAAACAACGATTTTCACATGTTGCCCCTATCCCTAATGATCGATGAACGCACGACACCATTTCTCAAATACAATCAAAGTCCAGATTTGAAAGCTCAAATCTCGTTTTTTTTGACGATGTGTCTTGATCATTTCCTCAATGTAATCTTTATTAAAAAACCCCCGATTCGAACTCTTCCTATCGAAGAGTATATCCGAGGCCATGTTTTCAAGATCATTTCTGAACCAGACGTTCAGGGGCACATTGAATCCCTGTTTTTTTCGTGAAAGGATCTCCCTAGGAAGGAAGTCCGCCATGGTTTTTTTTAAGATATCCTTTGTTTGACGCCCATTCACTTTCATCGTCCATGGGATGGTGGCAATATACTCGGCCAATTTATGATCCAATAACGGAACTCTTGCCTCCAAAGAATGAGCCATACTCATCCTGTCCACCTTCGTCAACATATCGTTTGGGAGATAGAAATGTGTATCCAGATAAAGGGTTTTGTTAATGGAATTCAGCTCTTGGGGGGGACATGCATAGGTCAGGAGCCGACGACCGATATCCAGGTCGCTATCGAGTTCACCGATGAAGCCATCCGCGTACAGTGCTTTTTTTTCATCCGGATAAAAAACCTGATGTCGATGAAAGAATCGATCCTCTGGTGATATGTCAATACGGTCGAGATTATTGAGAAGACGATTTTTCTGATCGTTGAATTTGGCATGCGGTAAATGGGGAAATCCTTTCAGCACACCCTTCATGATGGTATTTCTGAAAAACCGGGGCACTTTCCCCAACGCTTTGAGGAGCATTTCGGCCTGATAGTGTTGATAGCCCCCGAACATCTCATCGCCCCCATCACCGGTTAAAACAACCGTCACATTTTCTCTGGCAATTTTGGAAACGAAATAGGTGGGAATGGCCGAAGGATCTGAAAAAGGTTCATCCATATACCACACCAAATCATCGACAATCTCAGTGGCATCGGGTTCGATGATATATTCATGGTGATCGGTTTGAAATAATTCCGCCACTCTCCTGGCATATCTCAGCTCATCAAATTCCTTACAATCGAACCCAATGGAGAATGTTTTTATGGGCTCTTCGGTCACTTCATTCATCAATGCCACGACAGTACTCGAATCCAGCCCCCCACTGAGAAAAACCCCCAGAGGCACATCACTGATGAGACGTATTTTTACAGATTCTTTTAATAACTCATAAAGGTTCCTTTGATATTCAACCTCTGATTTCCATTCCATTTGGATTGGGATATTGAAATGCCAATACCTATTCACTTTGAATTGCCCCTTTTCATAGATAAAATAATGTCCCGGCATCAACTTCTTCACATTTTTAAAAATAGTATCCGGGGCAATCGTATTCATAAAAGAAAAATAGCAATTCAAAGCAAAAAAATCGAATTCTTTTCGCAAACTTTTGTCCTGTAACAGAGACTTCAGTTCGGAGCCGAATAACAATTTTTCATTATCCAGAGAATAATACATGGGTTTTATCCCAAAACGGTCCCTGGCAACCATCAATCTCTGCTTCTTCTTATCAAAAACAGCAAAGCCAAACATGCCTCGTAGATCGTGAACACATGCCTCACCCTTATCCTCATAAAGATGTACAATCGCCTCTGTATCACTCCTAGTTTTAAACCGATGCCCTTTGGCAATGAGATCC
>CAZYTI010001324.1:0-1757 GCA_964650065.1 uncultured bacterium | reverse complement strand
CCGACGAAGATTTTTATCATCATCCACCAAGAGAATGTTGGCCATCATCTATTCTTTCTACAGGAATATCCACGCGAATGGTTGTCCCCTGCCCCTCCGTACTACTCACATGGATCGTCCCTTCATGAGACTCTACAATTTGTTTAACAATGTGCATACCCAGGCCTATGCCCCTGGCCTTCGTCGAAAAATAGGGTTCGAATATTCTATCTATATTTTCTTTTTTAATACCAGGCCCATTGTCTTTTACAGTTAGCCGTACGGATTTATTTGAGTTTTTCCCCCTGGTTTGAAGCCGGACGTTTACGATGCCTCCTTCAGCAACGGCCTGTAATCCGTTTTTTATCAGGTTCAGGGCCACCTGTTCCATGGCATCAAAATCCAGCCAGACCGGAACCAGGGTCCTGGGAAGATATTTTTCAATACGCCTGCCCCATACCAATTCAAAATCCTGGTTCATCACAAAAATAGCCTTTTTAACGACCTCTCTCATATCCCCCATGCTGAATTTCAGATGCCGTGGTCTTGAAAACTCTCTCAGCTCATCGATACAGCGGTTTAACCGTTCGGTTTCCCATCCGATAATATCCATCAGTTCCTTCATGCGTCCTTCGAGGACCAGCCGTGTCTGTAAAACCTGTACGGAATTGGTAATCGCCGCCATAGGATTACCAATTTCATGAACCACATTACTGGCAAGCGCACCCAACCCGGCCAGCTTCTCTGACTGAACCAGTTTATCCTGGGTCATTCGTAATGTTTCTTCCGTTTTCTTGCGCTCGGTGATATCCTTCATGATTAAAACAACACCAATGATATCTCCTCTATCGCCGATGATGGGTGCCACACTATCATCGATGGCTATTTTTTTTCCCTCCAACGTGACCAGGACGGAATTTTCGGGCAACTCCAAAACGCCACCCTGCTTCAAAATCCGGGTCACAGGAATTTTGACCGATTTCCCTGTCTTACTATTGATGATATGTAACACTTCCCTCAAATGTTTCCCAACTGCCTCCTTTTGGCACCACCCGGTCAGACGTTCTCCAGTGGAATTGAGAAATGTAATATGGCCTTTTTCATCCGTTGCGACGACACCATCACCGATACTTCTCAACGTGGTCGAAAACCATACTTCGCTTTCCCTTAACTTTTTTTCCATGTTATGTTTATAAATTGCCATCTCAATCGTGCTGTGTAACTCCCTGTCGTTGAACGGCTTGAGAATATACCCAAAAGGCTCGGTCAGTTTGGCTTTGGACAATGTATCTTCATCCGCATAGGCAGTCAAATAAACCACCGGTATATTAAAAAGGGAACGAATCTGTTCGGCCGTCTCGATCCCGTTCAGCGCTCCCCGTAGGACAATATCCATCAACACCAGATCCGGTTGCTTGCTTTTAACCTGATCCAGAGCTTCCTCTCCCGATGACACCACAGAGGTCACTTGATAGCCGATATTCAGTAAACTTCGATTTATGTCTTCCGCTACAACGCGTTCATCCTCGACGACAAGTATATTTGCCTGTTTCATATTTGTCTTCCTTACCCCCGGAACCATTTTACTAAAAATTAACCACAGAGTACACAGAGAAAAAAACAATCACCTATACAAAATGATATGCATCCTTGATAGATGGTTATAAAACAAATATATGGAAAGAAGACAGCCGATGCAAGGAAAAATATCATCATTGCGATGTTGAGCCGTGAACGAGACATGGGGATTTTCTAACATATTGAATACAAAAAAAATT
>CAZYTI010001323.1:0-1758 GCA_964650065.1 uncultured bacterium | reverse complement strand
CGATATCATTCGCATATATCTTACCTGATTCGCCAATACGATTGACCATTTTGAATGTGAGATACCCTCGACCGGCACCCGCTTCACCAATGACCATCCCGGGCTTTAGACCGATGGCATCCATGACCCTTTCAGGCTGAATTTTCGTATCGCGGTAACAGGACTGGGCAAGGCATAAATTTGAAAGAATGATGACCGCGAATAGATGGAAAACCCACTTCTGTGATTTCTTCATGTTTTACTCCATTAACGCATAGGAAATCATAGTGATTCTCTTTATTGAACCAGAAACCAGTCGCCAGGAACCAATGACCAACCTCAGATACTACTCGTATCTCAGGGAATCAATCCGCCAGAGGCGGACTTATAAATCATTCGTACTTCAAAGCCTCAGCCCTCCGGAGGCGGATCTACGCACCAAAATACTATTCGTATTTTAGTGCTTCGACCGGATTGGTCTTCGCCGCCTTGACGGCCTGATAACTGATGGTCCCCATGGCGATGAGGAGCACCATAATTGTCGATAATATGAATAAATCCGGACTCAATTGCGTTCGATATTCGAAATCCTGTAGCCACCGGTTCATGGCAAACCAGGCCACAGGCCAACCGATGATGTTGGCAATCAAGACCCATTTCACAAATTCTTTCGACAAGAGAAATAGGATGCTCGAAACCGGAGCGCCGACCACCTTACGAATCCCAATCTCCTTGGTCCGTTGATTGGCTGCAAATGCCGCCAATCCCAATAGTCCGAGGCAGGCAATGAAAATGGCAATGCATGCAAATATGATAAATATCTGTTCCAATCGCAGCTCTGTCCGATAAGCGCTATTAAAAATATCATCAAAAAACCGGTATTCAAAGGGATACCTGGATGAAAACTGGGCCATGTAGTCTTTCAAGTCTTCGACCGTTTCGGGAATATGACTACCCCGTATCTTGACAGAAAGATGGTAATTCCTCACCGTGGGTTCCAAATAGAGGTATAGGCATTCAATCTCCCGATGCAGGGAATGGAAATTAAAATCTTTCAGGACACCCACGAGCCTGCCTTTGTTTCCATCCCAATGAATCAACTCTTTCCCAATAGGCATCTCCCAACCCAGCGACCTGACTGCCGTTTCATTGAGAAGGAATGCACCGCCTGCGTCGGTTTGAAAATCTCTCGAGACGTTTCTCCCTTGTACGATCTTCAGCTCAAAAAGGTCCACATAATCATAATCGATATTTCCCACATAAGTGCCTATTTCCAGATCCTCTTCCCTGCCGGGCCAATTGAGGGATGACTGATCTCGAATCGAACTGGGAAGGTACGTGGAAGAAGAGGCATTCAGGACATTCGGATTTCTTTTCAGCTCCGTTTTTATGGTCTCTAAATTCTCCCGGACCTTCGGATCATTGATGGATATCACCACGATCTGATCTCGAGCGTAGCCCACATCGTGATGTTGTATAAATCGTAATTGATCTCTAACCGTCAAGGTACATACGATGAGAACAATGGAAATCGCGAATTGTAAAATGACCAGTACACTCCGGAGAGTCAACTTTCTGGATCCTTTTAAATGAGCGGACTTCAAGATCAGAATGGGTCTGAATCGTGAAAGCAATAGGGCCGGGTAACTGCCGGCCATGAAACCGACCAGAACAACGAGACACACCATCCAAATGATGAATCGTATTTGTAATAAGTGTTTGATGCTCAACTCCCGTTCCACAAAACGATTGAAGACGGGCAAAACCAAAGCTATGAAG
>CAZYTI010001322.1:0-1759 GCA_964650065.1 uncultured bacterium | reverse complement strand
TTTTACATCCGCCTTTTGCAGGCCCCATGGGAAAGAGACTATAAATTTCTCTTAACCGTAAACCAGTGTGTTGACAAATCTTCCGGACCATTGGAGCCATATCATTTTTTTCCCAATGTTCACGGATAAACTTGATAACGGCCCAGTGATTTTCTGTAAGCTCTCCAGTACCGTCTGTGGTTGCTAGGAGACGAGCGACTTCTTCATCCCAGATTTCGGGTTGCTGGAGAAAGCCATCTCCATCGACTTCTAATTCGCGATCTTCAATTACAATTTTCGGCATAGAATTCCTTTCTATTCGATATCCTCAATATAGGTACTAATTTAAAAAAAATACAGAAGATTTAAAAGTGTTTTTTCTGTATAAAAATTCAAACGTGAGGGTAGACATGTTATTTAAATTAAAAAGTGGTTGAAAATGAGCCATTTTATTCTTAATTTATACGATAACAAATTTTCACTCATATTGTTTTTATTTTCAGGTTGGCCTGGAAAATAAATGGATCACGATCATGATTCGAAAAATTCATCTCATTTCATGTGGAGGCACAAATGTCAGAACCTCTTTTATTCGAAATTAGTTCCGCGGGCCGTCAAGGATATTCACTTCCAACCATGGATACACCGGAGATGTCGATGGACGAGCATATTCCGAAAAAATTCCAAAGAGAAACACCAGCCGATTTACCCGAATTGAGTGAGTTGGATGTGATGCGCCATTTTATTCATCTATCCGTTTTGAATCACCATGTTGATAAGGGATTCTATCCGCTGGGCTCCTGTACAATGAAATATAATCCAAAAATCAATGAAAATTTATCCAGATTAGAAGGACTCGGTTCCATTCATCCGTTTCAGGAAGAGGATGAAGTCACAGGGGCACTTCAACTCATGGGAGAATTAGGTGAGTACCTCTGTAAAATTTCGGGTTTAGATGCCATGACACTCCAGCCTGCTGCCGGGGCCCACGGCGAGATGACCGGGATAAAAATCATGCGAGCCTATCATGAGAATAAGGGAAATCCCCGTAAGAAAATTGTCATGCCCGATTCTGCACATGGAACCAATCCGGCCAGCACCACCATTTCGGGGTATACGACAGTTCAGGTTAAATCGACACCTGAAGGCCTCGTCAATATCGAAGATCTCAAGGCCCATCTCGATGAAGACATTGCTGGATTCATGCTAACAAATCCCAATACTTTGGGTCTCTTCGAATCTCAGGTTATCGAGATTTCGAAACTTGTTCATGACGTGGGTGCACTGTTGTATATGGACGGGGCCAATTTGAACGCTCTCATGGGCATCGTTCGACCCGGTGATATCGGATTTGATATTGTCCATTTTAATCTTCACAAGACATTTTCGACTCCCCATGGAGGCGGTGGACCGGGAGCAGGTCCAGTGGGAGTCACATCCGAGTTGGAAGCATTCCTACCGATTCCAGTTGTTATGCGGAAAGGAAAATATTTTACTCTGGACGAGGATCGGCCCCAATCCATTGGAAAAATACAAGGATTTTATGGAAATTTCGGCGTGATGGTTAAAGCATATGTCTATATCCGCATGCTTGGTGCTCTGGGGCTTCGCAGGGTCAGTGAGAATGCCATTTTAAATGCCAATTATCTCATGCGTAAATTGGAAAAATACTTTTTATTGCCACACAGACAACATGCCATGCACGAATTTGTATTGTCTGGAGATTCGCACCGGCATTCCCGGCGCGGAAACGAAAGCCGGAAATCACTTCATCGAGGAT
>CAZYTI010001321.1:0-1761 GCA_964650065.1 uncultured bacterium | reverse complement strand
TTAAGGAATGCCATCGACGCCATGCCGGGCCATGGGAAGCTGACAATCACTGTGTCTTCATCGGATAAAGTGGTGGCTATAACCTTTATTGACACGGGGATTGGGATTAGTCAAGAAAATTTAGAAAATGTATTTGATCCATTTTTTTCCACAAAAGAGGACGGCAAGGGCAGCGGATTGGGTCTTTTCATCTGTTATAATCTCTTACAAATTTACAATGGAAATTTAGAAATAAAAAGCAAAGAAAAAAAAGGAACCCGGGTGATTGTTAGGTTACCCGTTGCTGAGGAAGTCTAATGAAAAATAGAATACTCGTGGTCGAAGATGACGATTTAATGCAGAGTATGCTCAAAGATGCCATGTCCGGATGCGAATATAACGTGTCGTTCACTGCCAGTGGCTTACGTGGTTTAGAGCAGTTTGAGAAGAATGATTTCGACTTGGTGCTTTTAGATATGAAATTGCCCGGTATGGATGGGATTTCTCTTCTGAAAAAGATGAAAGAACTTTCTCCTGATACGATCGTCATCATGATGACCGGTTATGGAACGATTGAAACTGCGGTCGAGGCGATGCGGAACGGTGCCTATGATTATATTACCAAGCCATTTTTGGCAGACGAGCTCGTTTTTGTTATAAAAAAGGCATTCGAATTTCAACGACTGAAGCAAGAAAATATACTTTTAAAAGAGGAATTGGGTGATCGGTATTCACTTGGAAACATGATTGGCAAAAGTAAATCAATTCGAGAAGTTTTTCGACTGATCGAAGTGGTTACGCCCAGGGATTCCACGGTCCTCATCCATGGGGAGAGCGGAACCGGTAAAGAGCTCATCGCCGAAGCACTGCATCATTTAAGTCCAAGGAAAAACCATCCAGTAGTCAAAGTCAGTTGTGCCGCCCTTCCTGAAACCATACTGGAAAGTGAGCTTTTTGGGCATGAGAAGGGGGCCTTCACCGACGCTGCCAGACGAAAGATCGGCCGAATCGAATTAGCCCATCGCGGTACCTTATTTCTGGATGATGTCGATGACATGAGCCATTCCATTCAAGTGAAGCTGCTTCGAGTTCTGCAAGAAAGAGAATTTGAACGTGTCGGAGGCATTGAGACGATCAAAGTGGATGTGCGTCTCATTACGGCTAGTAAAATTGATCTGAAGGATGCAGTAGAAGATGGATCGTTTCGGGAGGATTTGTATTATCGATTGCATGTCGTCCCCATCCATGCCCCCCCTCTTCGTGACCGTAAGGAGGATATTTCGCTATTGGTCAATCATTTTGTGAATAAGTACGGCACCAAGATGAACCGGAAACCCAAAGTCCATACCGATGCTCTTGAGAAAATGATGAAATACCACTGGCCGGGGAATATACGGGAATTGGAAAACCTGATCGAGAGATTGATTGCCGTATCGGTGAGTGATGACATCACGGCAGATGATCTCCCCTTCGAGGTCACGGATAAGAGGATATGGGCACCCGAAGCCTTGAAGCATGTCGTACATAAAACCGAAGCAGAGCACATTCGTAAAGTTCTGGAATTGACTGGGGGGAAGAAGAGGGAGGCTGCGAAGATATTGGGGATTACTCCCAAAACCCTGTGGCAAAAATCGAAAGCGTACAGAATCGGTTAATGTAGATCGTACATTTATTTAGAAAATTAACCTTTATGTAAGGTGTTACATTTAAGTAATTGAATTAACGAATACGACTAAATCACTGTTAAAGTTATTATTATCCTCATTTTCTATCCTATTTTTA
>CAZYTI010001320.1:0-1762 GCA_964650065.1 uncultured bacterium | reverse complement strand
GACGCCTGTAATGACAAAGAACAATGAAGTATTCGACTTCTCGTCTTTCAAAAAGGATTTCGATTATGCGATCAGATTTACCGCGATCCTAAAGATCCCTGTAAATGGACAGTATTTGATCACGCAAAAGGCAGGAGATTCCTCTTTTGTTTTTATCGACGGTGAGCGTGTGTTTGTAAACGACGGGGTCGAGGGGCGTCGTCCGAGGACGATTGAAAAACTCCTCAAGCTGAAATCGGGTCGACATCAGATCAAGGTCGATTTTTTGATACGCAGGGACCACCGCCGGGTGTTTGACTTCAAGGTAGAAGGACCCGATCTCTATCGGATTGACAGGCTGCACTGGCTCTATTTCGGCTGGGAAAATGACCATCCCAAATCGTGGTCATTCATGGGTGGTTCAGTTGTACCTGGAAGGCGACAGCGGGTGCAATTCACCGTTGAGTTTGATGGTCAAGTTTATATTCCGGATGAGTTCGCCGAGAACAGGCGTCAAACGATCAAATGGTATCTGGCAGATGGATATATGCCGAGTCCAGTTTCCGAGTGGAAGGCCGGACCTATTGATGTAAAAATCCAGCATTTTGCCAACAGGGTTTTGGGAGATAGAGCAACTGCAGTTTTCTCCCGAGTCAGTTTAACAAACACCGAAGTCTCTGATAAACCTATCCGACTGAATGTTAATGCTGCACCTGGCAAGGAAATCCCTCTCACAAAATCACCCACTCAATCTGACGATTATTCTATGTTTTACGATTTAATAATACCTGCCGGCGAGACAATCCGATTGGATTTCGTTGCCCGCGCCAATGGAGAGATCCATGGAAAAAATTTGAAAAAAGCCGGTGATTTCGATACCAATTATCTGCAGATGTCCGCTTATTATAATAAGCGGATTTCTGAATTAACACGCCCTGTGACACTTCCCAATCAGGAACTGGTGCCATTTTACAAGGCCGCCCAGATCGTGATGTGGGAAAGCGTGGTTCAAGTTGAGAACGGCGATGTGGAGATGAGGGGATCTGGCGGTAACCCGGCCGGATACTATCAATATGATCGGACGTTTTCTCATGACGTTCCGAATATGGTGGATCAGTTTATCAGAGAAGGCGATTTCGAAATTGCCAAGGCCATAATGGAGAGCGGGTATTATCAGAGATTGGGTCGTGAATTGGAGCAATATTATCTGTATGCGATCCCCAAATACATTATACCCTATGCCATCTATCTCCAAATATCCGGGGATAAGGACTATTTCACACCGGAATTAATGAATGATATCAAACTATCTGCTCGTGCAATCCATGAGCACCGTGGTGCGTATCGTGGCATTATGAATAAATCCCACACTTTGGATAATCCGCCCTATTATCTAATCGTCGACAATTTTGCTGCCCTTCATGGTTTAGCGGCATACCAATATCTTTGTCATGCGCTTGGATATGCAGACGAGGTGAAATGGGTCGAACAGGAGATGACGGATCTGAATCGATGTTTCAGTGCTGCCCTGGAATATTCTATGAGAAGAAGAAATGTCGATTGGTATATGTCAACCTTTGACGATGACTCTTATTTCTGGGAGAATGGATATGACGGCAATTGGATTGGCACGACCATGATGATGAGCACCTTTCCATGGGATGCTTATTTGAGGGGTTTTGAACTTGAAGGAACATGGAAGACGGCATTTGATCGTAGTATAGACCAGGCCCTGCATATACGGAACATCAGTCCCTATAATATACCTGAAAAGAGTAGGGGG
>CAZYTI010001319.1:0-1762 GCA_964650065.1 uncultured bacterium | reverse complement strand
CAGATCGACTGCCAAAGGAAAGACCGAAACGCCCGTCTCTAAAAAAATATCATCCGCGGTCTTTTCCAGGATATCTTTGTTCCTGGCACAGATCACCAGCTTCGCCCCTTCCCTGGCCAAACCCCATGCAACTGCGCTGCCCAAGCCTCTGCTGGATGCCGCAACCAACGCAACTCTGTTTTTAAGTTCAAGTTCCATTTCTTCTCTCCAATGTTTTTTTAAGAAGACGGAAACTTACCCATGACCTCATCAACTCTCGTTCTCCATGTGGACGTTCACTGACTCGCATTCTTCAATCCAGACACGCGATCATGGTTATGAATGATTTCAATAAGTTCCATTGGACGATCGATTAAAAAATCAGGAGTTAACTGTTCTATATCTTCTATCTTACCGTACCCATAACGAACGCCGCAGACCCTCACACCAGCGTTCTGACCTGCCAATATGTCTTTATCCGTATCCCCGATAAAAAGCGTTTTCAAGGGGCTGCCTTTCACGCGATCCAAAAGTTTAAGGATCATCTCCGGATGGGGTTTTGCATGAATGACATCCTCGGGCCCAATCACTTCAGCAAACCGATCTCTAATCCCGAGTCCTTGTAATATTCTTTCAGAGAAAATTTTGGGTTTATTGCTGGCAACCCCAAAACGCAGATCCTCAAATGCTTCCAAGACCTCTTTTACCCCTTCAAAGAGTCTGGTCTCTTCTACGCAACGTTCCCAATAGACCTCCCGAAAAAGAGCTAATAACGTTTTCGAATCCGGCTCACCCTCATCAGGGAAAATGGCACGAATAAACTCATCTCGTCCGGGTCCGATGGCCTGTTTCACGCGTTCAAGAGAAATGGGGGAAAATCCCATCTTGATCAAAGCACGGTTTATGCAAAACGCCACATCCGGGATGGTATCTACCAAGGTGCCGTCTAAATCGAAAATAATCGTGTCGTAATTCTCACTCATTCATATTCACTTCTGCGAGGCAATAAACCGTCGAACAGATCGGTCATAAGTCCGTTCGATATCATCTGAGAAAAAACAGGCCGGTAATTCTGCCATTTTTCGGTGATAATGCAGACACTCACAACAATACCCCTTTCTTGAACAGGGTTCGTATGAGCAGTTACACATCTCCATATTGGATTCGTAATTTTTACAGTCATTCATGCTATTGCTCACTCCAAATTTGATACACCTGTTTTAAAATGTCCTCTTTCTTTCTCAACATGTCATCCTTGGATGCACAGTTGACCACACCCGCACCCGCTCCGGGATGACCGTCCCCCATATTGAGAAGTCTCATAATCTCACCCACATCCTTGCTTTGTTTCTTCTCATTGAGGTTCAAACTTAAGGACATGGAAAAGGTCAAATCCGTTGTCTTGATATCCCGGCGAAAACGGTTCTTGACTTCGATAACGGCTTCGGCTTCGGGGAATAGGAGAAAGGAAAGGTTTTTGACCATGCGAGGCTCCCGGTTATGGCGCGTGAGGTCAATCACAATTAACGTCTGGTTAGGATCCTCTGCTAAAAACCGGGCATCCTGGCGAATCTGATCGATCATTTTTTCTTCTTCGGCCTGAAACTGGTGATATCGATCTTTCACCTCCAAAAGTCCGGCCACTTTTTCCAATGAAGCCTCTCGTAATTGAAGAACAAGTCGACCCATATAATCCCACCTGTCCCGAGTCTCACCCAGGCGAAGTTTCAGAGTCCCCTCAATGATTTTACCGGGCGTTTCCTGCCTCCAGTCATCGATACTC
>CAZYTI010001318.1:0-1765 GCA_964650065.1 uncultured bacterium | reverse complement strand
CGCCTTTGCGGTTAAATCCAAGCCATCCCCGTCTGTGATCCCTATCAATCACACGAGATCACACGCATCAACCGGGATCCAATGGGCATCCTTTCCTTCCCATTTGACATTGCAACCGATGGGATTGGTAAGCGGAACACTCACCGGTTTTTCGACCAAATGTTCTTCTAACGCTCTTTCAAGGTCGTTGACGGTCATTTTGCTCGTGTCACGCGGGTTATCTACCCCTCGACCGCTGTAAATGAGCTTTCGGTCTTTGTCAAACACGTAAAAATGAGGTGTTCGCAACGCGCCATAGGCCAACGCAACTTCCTGCGGTTCATCATACAGATACAGCCACGGGAATTTGTGCTCGTTCATCCGTGCGACCATATGCTCGAAATCGTCTTCAGGATAGGTGTTTTTACTGTTGGAATTGATACCAACAAATTTTACCCCTTGAGGAGCAAATTTCTCAACCGTTTGCCGGGTGATTTCATCAGAACCGATGACATAGGGACAATGGTTACACGTGAAAAAAATGACTAATACCCTGGCATCATCAAAATCAGATAATTGGTAGGTTTTGTCATCTGTCGCCGGTAATTTGAAATCTGGTGCCTTTTCGCCTAATTGTAATGTAAAAGCCATAATTTACGCTCCTTGTTATGAATTATTGATTTAATATATTTTCCTATTTACCGCTCAAGAGAAGATATCTGACGATGTAATCCCTCATGCTATCTTGTCAAGATAAATCGACGACCTGAAATTAGACTATTCAAAAACACTGTTCACTATTCAGCCACTAGGGGAGGTTGCTGCTAGTAAAAGGCAAAGAAGTTAAGAAGTAGACAATCTGTTTTCCCCACCAGGGCCAATCGTGATTGACATCTTCTCCCCAGAAGTCAACCCAGGCAGGAATGTCTTTCTTCTCCAGAACGGTTTTCATCGCCCAGGTGTCTGTCAAAGAATCCTGTTCCCAGGCTCCCCGCCCGACGCAGAAGATGATTTTGCTTTCCCTGTATTGGTCCAGATACCAGGAATCAGTCAGTTTTGGAAGGTAGACCAAAGGAAAATGAAAATAGGTTTTATCATCCATAAAATCACCTAAGAAATGTTGGGAGCTGTAAATGCCACTTAACGCAACCAGAGTATCAAAAATGTCAGGATGCTTAAAAAAGAAATTGGCTGCATGAGTTGCCCCTATATCACAACCTGTGACCATCAATTTGGGGTACTGTGTTCCATGAGAACGAGCAAAAGGGACGACTTCCCGGATAATATACTTATCATAATCAATATAGCGTTTGGCGCGTTCATCAGGATGAATTCCGTAATTTAACCAGGTTTGATTATCGATACTATCAATTGTAAATAACGTTATCTCCCCGTTATCAATAAACGGCTGGCATGCTTCGACCATCCCAAAGTCCTTGTATTCATGGAATTTTCCACTTGTGGTCGGGAATACAATAACTGCCTTCCCGCCATGTCCATATATTTTTAATTCCATGTTATGCTCTAAATTAGCACTCCACCATTTGTGGGATTCTATGTTCATTTCATAACTCCTTTGGTAGGTATTTTTGTTAGACAAAAATCTAAGATGATTTACCGTATTTTATCTCGGAAGAGTCGTCAAGTTATATTATTTCTTTCCTTAGGATCGTAGCCGGAATAACCTCCCCAAATTTGTCATTGCGAGGCTTTGCGAAGCAATCCCCTGCCCCCCTGGTCACGAGATTGCTTCGTCGAAGACTCCTCGCAATGACACGCTCATGTA
>CAZYTI010001317.1:0-1772 GCA_964650065.1 uncultured bacterium | reverse complement strand
ACTTCGGCAGGGCCCATTCCAGTACTGACATTCTCATCCAAATACCGGAAGAAGAGCTGCTGCTCACAGGCGATCTGTTCCTGGACATCGGCTGGCTTCCCCTGTTTGCGGGTCAACCAGAGCTGGACATCCCCCGATGGATTGATGTGCTCAGTATAGTACTGGATGGTGAGGATAAAGTGACCCGTGTCATTCCAGGACATCGCAAAATATGGACCCGGGAAAAATTCGACCTGTGGCGCGTGTATATCGTTAACCTATGGGAAGGTGTCAATACTGCAAAGGCCGAAGGGCTGAATCTCCAACAGGTATTGACCCGTTTTCCCCTCGAAGATAAATACTTATACCTCAAAGAACTCGGACATACAGATGCGGCTCTGGAACAGTTCCAGCGGAGAAATGTAGAGGCCTTCTGGAGACAACTCTTCCAATCGGCCGCATCCATGGTCGAAGAAACCCTGATGGAATCGGGAATTGAAGCTGCTAAAGAGGCATTTTGGGCACTCAATGCCAAAGCTTCATCAGAGGTGCTATTCAACGAGAGCGATTTCAATGCCCTGGGATACAGACTGATGGGAAACAGCCAGATTCAGGAGGCCATCGAAATCTTCAAACTCAATGTTGAAGCTTTTCCCGATTCCTGGAATGGTTACGACAGTCTGGGTGAGGCCTACATGAACGATGGCCAGATAGCATTGGCAATAAAGGCCTATGAAAAATCCATTCAGTTGAATCCGGAAAACGAAAATGGGAAACAGATGTTGGAGAGACTTGGAAAGCGACAATGAGAAATCGATTTGAATAAATACCTCACAACATAACCCCGGCATCCGAAAGAGGATAAAAATGATCACGCATTTCTTCAGGCAACTCTCTTGCATTTTCATACTAATATCGCCTACCATGATTCTGGCCCAGGAAAACGGCGACGGGATTTCTTTCGGTAATTATCGAAATCTTCGTTCCAAAATATTAAATGAAGACCGTATACTTCTCGTTCATCTACCGGAACGGTACCATCAAACACAAAAAAAATATCCGATCATAGTCCAGTTGGACGGATCGGAATCCCAATATTTAAGAGGCATTGCTACTATTCAACGACTGCAGGGGGAAGACAAGATGCCGGAGGTCATTTATATCGCCATCGCCAACACCGATCGTGATCGCGACATGCTGCCCTTCCCAACGGTTTTCCACAGAACGGGAGGAGGTGCCGATCAGTTCATCAGGTGCCTGACCGAAGAAATCATCCCTTTTATGGACAATCAATACAGGACAACGTCTTACAAAGTACTCATCGGCTTTTCCAACAGTGGACTATTTACCATCTACACCCTGACAACAAAGCCCGAATCTTTCGATGCCTATGTGGCATGCAGTCCTTCCATTGCCTGGCGGTACGACTATTTTCAGGAAAAAATGGCACATCTTTTCCATCAAAGAAACACACTCAAGATATCCCTTTCTATCATCTATGGCGGCCGAGAGGGAAATACATATTACGGCGATCAGTACTATTACAATATGTCCTGTGTGCTCGACCTGGCCCGACTCATGGAATCCAATGCACCGAACGGATTTCACTGGGATGTGAGAAAAATTGAAGAAGGCCGACATGTCCCATACGGATGCATCTACGAAGGATTACAGTTTATTTTTCGTGACTGGGAACCGCTCACACAACCCGAAATCACTCCATCGGGTGGTTTCTTCAGGGAAGGTAAGTCTGTTCTGGTAACGATGCAATGTAAGCAAGGAATCATTCACTA
>CAZYTI010001316.1:0-1774 GCA_964650065.1 uncultured bacterium | reverse complement strand
AGTGACCCATGTCGCCCTGAACCGGATGTTTCCAGTTGGTCTGTTTGCGGCAATGTCGGACGACCAGACTTTCCAGGTCTATTCGTGGGAGGATATTGCAGGCAATGATCTGGTGATTGCACCCAATGGCGCTCCTAAATAATATTCATTGCGAATAATTAGAATTTGTCTTATAATTATATGTTAAGAGGAAGATGAAAAGTGTGTTGGATTCTTGGGCAATTCGAATGCGCATAACTATTCTTTAGTTTAAAAGGAGTGCCATGAAATGATCAAAGAATTCATCAACATGAAGAAGTATGAAGAGGTGATGGGGAAGACATTCTCTTTTCTCTCACCCATGGCCTGGACCTACATCGGTTTCTTTTTCCCTTTGGGCGGATTTCTGTTCGTGGCCATTGGGCGTGTGTGGCTGGGTATCGTTTTCTTTCTGCTGGGAGGTTTACTTGATGAGATCGACGGTAAGGTTGCCCGGTGGAGTGGCAGGACCACCTATTTGGGCGGGTTTGTGGATGGTGTGGTGGATCGATTTGCAGAT
Organism: uncultured bacterium; assembly: GCA_964650065.1. Lineage (GTDB taxonomy): Bacteria > Zhuqueibacterota > QNDG01 > QNDG01 > DSAB01 > CAZYTI01. Next base: position 1,236 of record CAZYTI010001316.1, on the reverse strand, counting down.
TTTTTCTTTATTCTGAGCTTTTTCCACCTCGATTTTCCGGAGAGATTCATCCCGACCCATCTCATGCTTTTCATCCTTTTGTTTGTGACTCTCTTACCCCCCTTTATTGTCGCTTATGCCAATCACCGCAAGGCCGTGCCGGATCCGACGGAAAAAGTCATCTGGCGGCTCTCATTTCGCGGGGAATACTACTTCCTGTTTATCTTTATTCTTGTATTTAGCCGGATCAACATTTTTATTTCTTTTTATCTTTGCCTGTTCGCTTTGGTATTGAACGGGGCCACGGTTGTGCAGTCTCTGATCTTGGCCATTGTGCGGTCAAAAAATTATCCGCAGAGTCCTGAAAGCCGTTGAGCGTGGAGCGAGGAGCCGTGGAGCATGTTGCGAATAACGTAGAGCGAAAAGCGTGGCGCAGATCACGGCGGGCAAGACGGTCAGGGGTGGTTTAAACCTGGAAGCGTTCCCCGTCATGGGGTTGTTGACGACCCATTGTGAGGATCGTTTTGTCACCGATTCCGGAGCCGCTGCAACCGCCCTGGCGACCGGTTTTAAGACACACTATTATGGCATTTCCATGAATGCTTCCGGTGATCCGTTTAAAACCGTGCTTGAATATGCAGAAGAGGGGGGTAAATCGACGGGTCTGGTGGTCACGAGCCGTATCACCCACGCGACGCCTGCCGCCTTCGCCTCCCATGAGAAAGATCGGCATGAACAGAGCGAGATTGCTGAGCAGTTGCTGAACTCGGGCACCGAGGTTCTGTTTGGCGGTGGATTGGCCTATTTCCTGCCTCAATCGGATGAAAGAAGCAAAAGGGAAGATGATGAAAATGTATTGGACGAATTGAGAAAAAATATTATGTCGCAATGGATAGAGAAGCATTCGAAAGCATGGGAATTCCCCCAGTCTGATTCGGTTGGCCAGCCGGTTATGCCTGACCTATGGATATCGCTCCATTCCCTGCGGGATCAGGGCCAGGCTCAGCATGGACAATGGAAAAACCTGGGGGGACGTGATTCATCTTCGGGACGATGCCCGTACCTGGGACATCGGATATACCCGTTCGGTCCAGCGTGCCGATGGGAAAATTGTGACCATCTATTACTACACCACGGATGAACATATGGAGCAGCACATCGCGGCAAAGATCTGGGATCCGGATAGTTATCCATTGAAAACTAACTGCACATCGACAGGGCCGCGATCAGCCGCCACGTCGGGACGCTTGAACGACC
>CAZYTI010001315.1:0-1775 GCA_964650065.1 uncultured bacterium | reverse complement strand
TGCGTTTTCCTGAACTGGAAGGTATTGATGACATACCGGAGGGAAATATACTCACGGTTCTGACAGACAACTTTCATGCAGCTCTAGCATCTGGCGTAATACCTGCTGGAACGGATGTTGATGAGGCCATATTGACAGCCAGTTCTATTTTTTTTGGTATCCCAATGATGCTGTCCGTGCTTGACCGAGAACAAGAAATGAACGCTACTTATCGTCGTCACCTGAATCGACTTTGGAATCAGATAAAGACACCCGGATGGAGTGATTCGTTCCATACTGTAAAACCCGATAATTAACTGGTGGAAAACGTCCGATTGGAAATTCTATAGCCTCCTATCGGAAATATGATTCAACAAATCTGGCCAACTTTCTAAGTAGTAGAAAAGTACACCCGACTGAATTAATAGAAACGGCAATAATAATTTTTGACAAATCAATCGTAAATGCAAATGAGGCGCTAATGCGCCAACAGGAGGAGAAGATGACAAACGAACAAATTGTTAGAACCGCCTGCCAGGTTGTCTGGAGCGAGGGGGACATTTCCCGGGTCAGCGAGTTTTACGCCGAGGATTTTCAAGCCCACTATCCTATTACCGACTGGGGATCCGGGATAAACGGAGTAAAAAACCTGGTGATGGAGACCCGAAAATCTTTTCCTGATTATCGTGAACAGATAGACGAACTGATTATCGCCGGAGATCGGGTCATCGTCCGACTCACTGTTCGTGGGACCCACATGGGTCCGCTGCCTTACTTGCCGACAACCGGTAAGGAGGTCGAGTTTACTGACGTCACTATCTGCCGAATCAAAAATGGTAAGATCGTTGAGCAACGAGGTCTGAGCGACTATTTGTCGCTTTTTCTGCAACTGGGGTTGATCGAACTCCCCGAAATGCCGGCATCGGCCCAGGATTAAGGGGGAAAAACATGCCTTTGACCTTATATAACGGTGAACCCCAACACGAAGCTTTTGCGCATATGGAAGCCTTATTCCCAACAATTACTATGAAACCATCTACCACACCATTTGAATTTCCCGTGGGACAGTCCATTGAACTGCCTCAGACTTATGAGTTCAACCATCAAAGTCTGTCGACAGAAGTTTTTATCAAGACAACTGATACAAGCGCAATATTGGTGTTCAAGGATGGTCTATTACGGATGGAACGCTACTTTCTGACGGGAGGACGCGATGTCCAGTGGATTTCATGGTCAGTAGCAAAGAGTTTCGTATCAGCCCTCATTGGTATCGCTATTGAAGACGGCTTGATTGGTTCTGTGGATGAATCGATCACACGGTATGTATCATCACTCAACGGTTCGGCCTATGACGGCGTGCGAATCAAGGACGTTTTGCAGATGTCCTCAGGTACGCGATGGAATGAGGATTACAGCGATCCTGACTCGGATATTCACCGACTCGGCGCGGTAATGACTGGCAACAAGTCTTTAGCCGAATTTGTCGAAAAGATGGAGCGTGAAAGACAGCCCGGTACATTCTGCCAATATAACTCAGCAGATACACAGGCGCTTGGCATGCTACTAATCGAAGCGACCGGGTGTTCCATCGCTAATTATATGCAAGAAAAACTATGCGAACCGCTTGGCATGGAATCACCCGGATACTGGTTGATCGACGACACCGGAATGGAATTGGCGCTTGGTGGTCTCAATCTTACAGCCCGCGATTTCGCAAAAATCGGAGAACTCTATCGAAATCGAGGAAGTTGGCACGGAAAGCAAATCGTTCCGGAAAATTGGGTTGAATCTTCGGT
>CAZYTI010001314.1:0-1775 GCA_964650065.1 uncultured bacterium | reverse complement strand
TTGCAATACCCAATCGAAATTGTTTGACCCATTTAGTCAAACAATCGGCATGTAAGGAGCTAAGTTTGTCATGAGATCTTCGTGAAATTGTAATTGAACCGGGAGAATAAATTAACGGTTGAGAATTGTCAATGAATTTTATATAGTTATTGAGAAGTTACGAAATTAGGGAGGATGCGATTTGAACACCCCAAGAAATAGCACCTGCGCTGATACCATTTTCATCGGAGGGGACATCATAACCGTAGACGACAGCAACCCCACTGCTGAAGCTCTTGCGATCCGGGATGGGATAATCCTGGCGGTCGGCAGAAGTGACGAAGTGCTACAGAAAAAAGGCCGTGAAACCCAAATATTCGATCTCATGGGGAGGACTCTGATGCCGGGCCTTGTCGAGCCACACAGCCATCCTGTGATTAGCGCACTTCTTTATGATTGGATTGACGTCAGCGGATTTACCAATAAAAGCGGCGCAGAAGTGATGGACAGACTCCGCAGTGCCGCTGCAGAAGCGAACCCTGGAGACTGGATCGCCGCATTTGGATATGATCCTATTCAGATTCGAGATCTGGAAGGATTGAATGCGAATCTTCTAAACGGCATCTCTTCGGGAAATCCGATATTTGTCATGATCCAAAGCATGCATACGGTTTACGTCAATCATAAAGCCTTTGAGGTTGCTGAGATTACGAATGAAACGCCGCAGCCAAATGGCGGAACATACGTTAAGGACAAGGACGGCAACCTTACCGGCATGATTATAGAGCAGGGGGCCACCAGGAGTTTTTTGAGACATGTAATCCGAAGCTATCAGGAAAAAGACCTGGACCTTTTCGAAAAACAGATCGGGCGCTATGCCAGGGTGGGGTATACCACGGTAGGCGCGTTGGGCGTCTTTCCGGTTTTTCGGAACTGGACAGGCATTCTGGAAGAATTGGTCGAGCGCAGTGATTGTCCGATACGGATGACCGTGATGAACAAGGCAGCTGATATGGAGCGAGACTTTACCATCAATTTCTGCACCCATAGCGATCGCCTCAAAGCCGCCGGCGTGAAGTTTTGGTACGATGGTTCATTTCCAAGCGGCAATGTACTGCTGGAAGAGCCATATCTGAACAGCGAACTCATGCAGAAAAGACTGGGCATACCGCAAGACACCCGTGGGTACTCCATGCTGCCCAAAGAAAAGCTCAAAGAACTGGTCCAAAAATATCATGATGAAGGCCATCAGATTGCCATCCATGCACATGGTGACAGGGCCATTCGAGACGTCATCGATGTATTCGAGACTGTTCTCAGGGTATCACCGCGGGATGATCACCGGCATCGTATCGAACACGGCGCTTTGTTCCCCATCGATGAAACAGAACGAGCAGCCCGGCTTGGCCTGACACCGAGCTGGCACATTAATTACATTTACTACTACGGAGAAGCTATGCGAGATGAAATCATCGGCCCTGAGCGTGCCAGCGTTTTGATGCCACTAGCGGCCGCCAATAATTCCGGTCTCCGCAGCTCTCTTCACAACGATTCGCCCATGTTTCCTGCCGATCCTTTTAAACTCATGAGGACCGCCGTCACCCGTAGAACCCGGAAGGGAGGAACCATAGGCGAAAACCAAGCCATCACCATCGATGAGGCGATCAAGGCGGTAACCATCAACGCGGCCTATCAGCTGTTCCTCGATGAGAAGGTGGGGAGCCTGGAAGTCGGCAAACTGGCTGATATGATAGTGTTGTCAGAAAATCCACGAAAAATCGATCCGAACCGTCTCG
>CAZYTI010001313.1:0-1776 GCA_964650065.1 uncultured bacterium | reverse complement strand
GCACCCCGACATGCCAAAACGCAAGACAACCATCCTCTCAACAAAAGAAGTGGCACACATCCTCGACTGCAGTCCTGATGAAGTCGCTCTTCTGGCCAAGAAAGGAAAATTGAAGGGGATAAAGAAGGGGAGTCGTTGGGAGTTCAAAGTGAAGGATGTGGAGGAGTATCGGAGGGAGCGGGAGTAGGGGAAGGGGAGGGAAGAAGAGAAGGGCGCGGATCCCGGATTAAGGATGATTTATGATGACTCAGATCCGGAGCTTCTGATCATTTTTTTCCCGACAATCAGAAGGTCCCATGTGAGACCGAAATCAGCTGGGTCCGTGTGAGAATCTGTGTGAGAAAAACTCTCCAAAATGTGCTAAAACGTGGAAAATATGACAAGATGCGTAAAAACAAAGAATAGGCATTTCAAATAGTTACGGAATATTGAGGAGTTAGGAAACCCAGAGGTTCTGATTCGTAATCAGCAGGTCGACGGTTCAATTCCGCCCGCCGGCTCCAGAAAGCAAAATAAATCAAGTCAGTTATGGAGGGGCTGGGTCGATGGACTCAGCCCCTTACTGTTTCTAGCATCCAAATAGCATCCACGAGGAGTGAATCACCGGCACGGTTCGCCAGCCTTGCCACGTAAGCTTCCCCGTTAAGTGGACAACTCATAAGTAGAGATACCGGCGGTTTGCTTCTCCTGAACATTGCTGGAAGTTTTATTTCCCACTTGCTCTCTTGTTCTTCACCTTTCGAGCTCTTGAAGTCTTTTTAAGCCATCGAACATATTCTTCAACCTTATCTTTATGATATCCACAGATCTGAGACACCGCACCGACTCTCTCGTTCAAAGATTTTATCTTGTATGCTTCCTTCCATTGCTTCAAGGTTTTCTCATCTCTGGATAGACCAAGTATCCATGCGTCATCCTGAACAATCTTCTCGAAGAGCAATCCATATGACTCCGCGAAGTAACGAAGATCGTCCTCAAGGGTATCCAGGTGTGAAGAGTATGAATTCATCCCCTTCTTGAAATACTCCAATTCAATATGAATCTCTGTAAATTTCCGGATACCCATCATGATACTACGAACACATGAATCGAAATATCCCATGTAGTGATGTCTGGCATCACTCGCATTCCGAATATCAAACATGCTTGAGAAAAGTCTCATGTCCATGGATCTTGTCTCCTGAATTTAGAGACCCATCATCGAAAAAAAAGCTTCTTATGAACAGAGAAAGCATCCATATGATTCATTGGCCTGACCCTCTTTCTGGTCACGATCGGATTCTACCTCACGATCAGGTGGTTATGTCAATAAAAAGATGCAGTTCATGAGGGTTGAGTGTGAATAAGAAGCAGGCGAACATAACCTTCCACCAAACCCGAAACCCTCTCCTCTTTTACTCTGAAAACCGCATCCATCTCCTATCCCGCCATTCCTTTGACAATCGACATTGAAAAATGACCCGGGATCGGCGTATTTTTAACGGACTGGGAAATGTACATAGAAAAAGGAGAAAACCGTGTTTGACCGGATTGTTCAGGCGATCGTCGATCTGAAGAGGGATGAAGCGGCTGAGATGGTTAGAACCATGGCGGAAACCGGTGAGGACCCCAACAAGATTCTGGAAGCGTGTAAAAGAGGAATGACCACGGTGGGCGACCGTTTTCAGCAAGGTGACTTCTACCTTGCGGAGTTGATGCTGTCGGCCGAGATTTTCAAACAGGCCATGATCTTTCTCGAGCCATATCTGGCAGAAACGCGACGGCCTGAAAGTGTTG
>CAZYTI010001312.1:0-1776 GCA_964650065.1 uncultured bacterium | reverse complement strand
TCCAATATTTATTGCATGGTGATTTGAGTCAGACGTACAGCGAATATTCAAATCTCATTGAAAATTTTCACTTTTTTTATTCCAGCATCCCCCATGAAGATATTGAGGTCATTAAACAAGGTCTCCATAAATTAGCCTTTGTTGAAATCTCGTTAAATAGAGCTTGGGATAACCCCCAAAGAATTTTTGAAAGCTTGAATTCTACTGGTCTTGACCTGAGTCAAGGCGATTTGATAAGAAATTATATTCTCATGGGATTACCTCCAAAGCAACAGAGACAAATGTACAATAAATACTGGATGCCAATAGAAAATTATACCACAGAAAGGAAAACAAGTAAGCTTATGGTCTCTGATTTCATGCGCCATTATTTAACCTTTAAATTTAGGGGTATCCCGCCCCAAAACGCGGTCTATGAAACGTTCAAAAAAGTATTTCCGTTTACGGATGCCGAGACCCTTGAACATATCCTTATAGATATAAGAAGATACGCTTCATTCTTTCAAAAACTGCTCAATCCTGATGAAGAACAAGAGAGAGCAATTCGAGAACATATACGATTGATCAATCAATTAGAGATTAATGTTTCTTACCCCTTCATTTTGGAAGTGTATCACGATTATCATACTGGGGTAATCAACAAAGAGACATTTATTGAAATATTGGAGCTTATTCAATCGTATGTGTGGAGAAGGTTTAGTTGTGGTGTCCCCACGAATGCCCTAAATAAAGTGTTTTTACGATTATATGAAGACATAGATGCTTTAGAATATCTCAGGTCATTACAAAAGGCTTAGATACGGAAAAAGGATGGTCAGCGATTTCCTGACGATGATGAAGTTCAGAACGAATTGAAAATAAAGAATGTCTACAACACTCAATCGAAAAATAGGATGTACTTTTTGGAAAGGCTTGAAAATTATAAGAGCAAGGAGCCAGTGAATATAGCGGAGAATCCTGATATTACAATTGAACATATTTTCCCTCAAACTCCATCTTTGAAATGGAAACAGGACTTAACTGATGATGAATATCATGAAATGGATACCAGGAAAAATACCATCGCTAATCTGACATTGTCAGGAAATAACGGCGCACTTGGAAATAAGCCGTTTCAAGAGAAAAGAGATTTACCAGGAAAAGGATATAAAGAGAGTAAATTGTTTCTCAATAAATACTTAGCTTCAATTGATAAATGGACTCCTTCTGAACTTGAGGAAAGATTCAATATCATCCTTGAGCGATTTAAAGAAGTTTGGAACTATCCATCTTTAGGTGAGTGGGAGGTAGAAGAGATAGATATTGACATTCAAGATGCAATAAATGTATTTGATTTTGATGAAGATTATTCTACAGGCAAAAAACCTGAGTATATTATCTTCTTTGACGGAAAAATTAGGGTCAAGACATATAAAGAGTTATATGAAAGAGTTTTGAGTGACCTTTTTGGGTCATATCCCTCTATTTTCTACGAAACACATACGAAAGAAATGTTAAAGTATGCTCAGAAAGCCGAAGACTTAGCCAATCCGATAAAAGCCGGGGAATCCTATTTTGTGGAAGCGAATTTGCCCTCGAAATACATCTTTGCAAGAATAAAACATATTTTAGAAACCTGTAAAAAATATGAAGATTTGTATGTTAAGTTTAGAGAAGTATCATCAGGAAGCACAATAAATAAAGAGCAATTTCTGAGTTCTTTGGAAGAGCCTGGAGTAAATGTTTTTCAACAGATATTTGAATTTGCTGAACAACATGGATTAATGATCAGGTGGG
>CAZYTI010001311.1:0-1780 GCA_964650065.1 uncultured bacterium | reverse complement strand
ACAACAAAACCATGCCGGGGAGAGATCTGCTTTAAACGAATCCAATCAGGTATTTCATTTTGTTTTGCCTCTGAAAGACAATCCCAAGCATGGTAGACTAAAGATGTATTTTCCGAGAGATAAGCATGGAACCAACCGTCGTGGATTCAGGGCTTCGCTTCTCCTTTCCATGGATCATCTGGGTGAATTCCGAACGGATCTTCATCTTTACGAGAGGAATTTGAGCATTTCATTTTTTGTTGAAAACGAATCTATCCAAGAAATATTTGAACAAAATATGCAGGATCTCCAACGACTCCTGGATCCCATCTTCAACAGTTTACAGATTAAGTCGCTGGTTTCTCCCAAGAAGATCGTTCAATTCGAGACTGAAGATCGTCATATTATAACCGAAAGCATGGTGGATGTGAAGGCATGAATTTTTCACCATCAAAAAAGGCGGCCGCACTGAAGTATGTTCAGGGAAAAGATGCGGCTCCCAAAGTCGTTGCCAAAGGCAAAGGGTATATCGCCGAGAAAATCATTGAAGCAGCAAAGGTGAATGGCGTACCCCTTCATGAAGATCCAAATCTCGCCCAAATGCTCGACGCCTTAGACCTGAACGAGGAGATACCCATCGAGCTCTATCGGGCCGTAGCGGAAGTTTTGGCCTTTGTGTATCGTTTAAATAACAAGCTCGGGAAAAATGAGCGAAAATGAAAACGGTTTACTTTCTTTTTTTTCTCTATCTACCCTACACATATTGTCAATCACAGGATGCATCATCCTTTTTCTATCATGGTTTGGATTATGGCTCGGAGGCAATATTCAATCCTCTGACTGTTATTTTTAACGGTGGATTTGGCATTTTACAGATCAGCAATCGTTCCAACTGCATCGATGATCTGGATTTTCGTTCCGGCATTAAAAATGTATCCTATAATTTATCCCATCCCCTGAAGAGTATATCGGAATTCGGTTGGAAGAATTTTCTCAATCGTGAGGTATTTCCAACGAGTTTAAAATTGGAAAACGCCCAGTATTATCCCAATTATACACTTCATCTCATTGGTGGGGGATTCACGTACCGTGCCCTTTATGAATGGTTCCGTTGGCACGATTATTCACATCCCAAAATCTGGGCCCTGGCATCATGGCTTACTTATCACTTTTTAAATGAAGTGGTAGAGAACAATCGTTATGAAGGAACCAATGTGGATCCCATCGCCGATATGTATATTTTCAATACTTTCGGTCTACTCCTATTTTCCTCCGAGCGCATTGTTCGGTTTTTCGGCAATACCCTGCACATGCGTGACTGGTCCTTCATGCCCTGTTACGCACCATGGTCCAATACGCTTGAAAATATTGGGCAAAGTTTTGCGGCCAAGATACAATTACCTTATTTGACTTCGTGGCGACTTTTTCTCCATTGGGGGGTACATGGCATGGGAGGTTTATCTTATCAATTTAACGAGAACAGCAGTTTTTCGGTGGGAGGGGGTTTGGTCGCCAAAGAACTGGTTGAAGTAGATGATACAGATGATGTTCGTTCGCTGACAACAAAACTGGTATGGACTCTGGGATTTTTCTACGATAGGAATGATGCATTATTGACCTCTCTCATATTATCGGGTACAAAAGGATATAAGGCACGATTGAATATCTATCCGGGTGTAATACATCTGGGTGGTGTGACTCCAGGCATTTTTATCAACATGACGAAAGATAACCGATTTATCGTGGGATTTCAATTTCAGTTTTTTCCATTCGGATTGGCCCACGGTATGGATAGGTCGCC
>CAZYTI010001310.1:0-1783 GCA_964650065.1 uncultured bacterium | reverse complement strand
AGCAAATACGGCGATGGCAAAGAGTCAGCCCGTTTTAAACTGGGTGAGAAACTCAGTGAGTCAATTCCAATCCTACTTTTACTCACAGCCACGCCCCATCAAGGCGATGAGTATCTGTTTCTTAATTTGCTCCGTTTAATTGATCCTGTCCTGTTTACCAGTCGTAAAGCATTAACTCCCGCTCTTGTTCAGGAAGTTACCGTTAGAAATAAAAAACGAGCCGTTGTTGATTTCGATGGCAATCGCATTTTTAAACACAGAATAACATCCTTGATTGAAATACAAAGGATACAGCCTGAAAATGAAGATGAAATCAAATTATATGAATTGGTTACAGAATATACATCCAAATACTATAATTATGCCAAGCGAACCAATAACCAAATATTAATGCTTCTGATCATGCTCTATCAACGGATCGTTTCTTCCAGCAGTTTCGCCCTGCTCGATACCATGAAAAGAAGGAAAGCTTATCTGGAAAGTGAAACAGATTACATTGAGCAGGTCCTGTCTGAAGAGAGTGATGAAGATGAAATTGCCATAGGTGCATTATTGAAGAAATGGGCATTTACCAAACAGGAAGATATAGAAACCGAGAAGAAATTTCTTCAGACATGTATTGATCTCGCAAAATCATTGACTGTTACATTCAAAGATATCAAGTTTTTTTTTAGCTACTTGAAATTATTGAAGCGATCAAGGAAAGAGAAAAGGATCCCGAATTAAAGTTTATTATTTTTACAGAATTCCGGGCCACCCAGGGTGCGATCATCCGATTTCTAAGCAAATTAGGCTACATTTGCAGTCATATTAATGGTTCACTATCGCGTGAAGAACGTGTTGAACAGGTTGAATTATTCCGTTCTACAAATCAGATTCTGGTTTCCACAGATGCAGGTGGAGAAGGCATTAACCTGCAATTCTGTTACTGCATGATTAATTTTGACCTGCCATGGAATCCATCCAGGTTGGAACAACGTATTGGCCGTATCGATCGTATTGGTCAAAATCATGATACATTGATATTTAACTTTCATCTCACCGACACAATTGAAGATCATGTGCGTTGCATTCTTGAAATTAAATTGCAGAAAATTAAAAAACAATTCGGTGAAGATAAGTATACTGATGTTTTGACCCTTCTCCAAGATGAGTTTTCTTTTAATCGTATATATATTGATGCGGTGAGAATGAAAGAGGTTGAAAGCAAACAACTGGATGAGATTGCAGATAAAATATATCAGCGTGCCAAGAAGATCCTGGAAAAAGATGATCTGTTATTGCCTTTCTCCAATTTCGATCAGGATGCCAAACCATTAATCAACACAGAACTGAATATCATTATTAAATCTCTTGTTCTCTTTTATTTCAATTTTCATAAGATCCCCATTCATTGGTATAAAGAAGAGCCCGAATTGTGTTACTTCAACAATCCTTTTATCAGTAAAAATCCGGATGAGCCTAAAATCTACCGAAATGTGGCATTTAACAATAAGCAATCCATACAAAAAGAGAACATCGAATTTATTAATTTCGGACATCCATTATTGGCCAATATTTGTTCTGATCTTAAAAAAGAATCTATGAAAGGATCTGTATCTGCATTTGAGATTCAAATCAATAAATTTAAAGATATACACGGATTTTGGTTTATATATAAACTTATAATTAGCAATCATATGGACCGTCATAAAGAGGCTTTGGTTTCGGCCTTTATGGAAGATGAAGATTTTAATAATCATCGAATCTGTCAATATATGGAAAAAGCAATCATCGATGGAGG
>CAZYTI010001309.1:0-1786 GCA_964650065.1 uncultured bacterium | reverse complement strand
GGGGAGGGCATAAAAATGATACAGGCCGCATCGTAGAAGAGATGCTGGATCTTGACAGAGCCATAGGTACAGCACTTGAATTTGCTGTAAATAAAGGACAAACGCTGATTATTTGCACTTCAGATCATGAAACCGGTGGTATGGCACTGGAATCAGGTAATATAGCGACCGGTCAGATTGAAGCAGAATATACGACAACCGGCCATACAGGATTGATGGTCCCTGTTTTTTCAATTGGTCCGGGCGCGGACATATTCATTGGTATTTATGAGAATACAGCATTATTTGATAAAATGAAAACGTTGTTAAAATTATAATGATTATTTCCTTCAGTCCGACGGTGACCGACCCCTTCGCACCGGTGACGCGTTCTCGATTCAGTGCGAAGATCGTCCGGTTTAATTTAAAATATGGAGAACAGCATGAAACATTAAAAAGCTAATAATTTCCAGAATTGTTACCGTGTTATGTGCAGTGATTGTTATTTATTTTCTTAAAGCAGTTTATTTGATACCCAAGAAAATCCACTATATTCAATATGAATTTTCAGATGGAACAAAAGAAGATCCATAGATGACGGAAATCACACCTGCGTGGGCATGGGCCTGTGGCTTCAAATATTTGTTCTTGATCCTCATGATGAAAAAATTATGTACTTGCCGGCACAAAGAGAATTATGGCGAAATTCCGATTTGAACCAGATTCCCTATGTATTTCCGGCAGTGCCAACCGATATGAATTGGACCCGAATAACAAATCTAATAGATCATGTTATTATAGCTATGGGTATGTCTAAAGCAGAACCCAGAAAATTGTACTATATGATTTCATCAGTATTTTTGCCTCAGACAATGGCGGGGAAACCTGGACTCATGTCAGCGGTAATCTTGAAGAGAATCCGGATGGTTTCGGAAATGGACCTTCGGTGCGTTGGATTTCGATTTTGTATGTTGATGATAAGCCAATCTATTTTGCGGGAACAAGTGCCGGATTATTTTCCACGATAAGACTAGACAGTATGAATACAATCTGGGTGCAGAAAGGCCCGGAAACAATCGGTAATGTTGTTGTGGATATGATCGATGTACGCCAGTCTGATGGTTTTGTGGTGGTCGGGACACATGGCAATGGTGTGTACAGCACATATGTGACACACTTACCAGCAGGTTTGAAGGACATCACAACTCGATCATCGAGGTTGATCTATCACTATATTAGAGATAGAATACAATTAGTATGATTCCGGTACTGGAAACAGAGTTTACAAGACAATTTACGTTCCCAAACAGATAGAGTGTGTGAAAACGATTCATATGTCTAAATAATTGGCATCCTGAGTGCCGTCAGGCGGGACGCCCCGATTTTCGGGATCCCGATACTTCGGGGAAGGATCTCCTAATCCCTTGTTCCTTTCCCTTTAGAGGCATCTTATTTAAATTCGCCTGATTCAGAATGACAACCTAATGAGTGTTTTCACACACTCTGTCTGTTTGGGAACGAGGTGGAGAAGTGGGCGGAGGGGAATGAGGTGGACGAGGTGCTATGAACGAGGTGGAGTAAAGAATTATAGATTTGATAGTCTAGACCGTTGCCTGATGAAGAATCTCTACAACAGTTATACAATATTCTACAGTTTATTCAACAGTCTCTTTCCCCTTTTTTTAGCAGCACCCCTGAATATAGTCGTATTAACAAAGGGTTAGGTGAAGTCCAACGGGGCTAATCATTCTGGCATGAGATTTGATAATCAATTCTCCGTAAACCGAGGAGATCAGGTTCTCAATTG
>CAZYTI010001308.1:0-1787 GCA_964650065.1 uncultured bacterium | reverse complement strand
CGTATAACTGGGATGAAATGATATGTTCGATGATTCTGGAGCAAATAAAGTCTGAACCATGATTCACATGATTAAAGGATTACCTCGATTTTAAACACAATGAATCCCGGCCATCCTTGAATCCACTAAATCCTGGTTCAGACAATTAAAAAGGAAAACAAATGAAACAATTAAGAAAGAGACAACACTTTTCAACCCTATTCATCCTACTACTCTATTTCCCCATCTACGCCACACAAACTTCCGACCCACCCGAAGCAGTTAAAAAAACCATTCAATCTCGCATTGACCATGGTAACAATGTCGGCATGGTCATCGGTATCGTCGATGCTGATGGAACGAAATATTATGGATTTGGCAAAATGTCTATTACCAGTGAACAAACACCCGACGAAAATTCGATCTTCGAAATCGGATCCATTTCTAAGGTGTTTACATCGATCCTCCTGGCCAGGTTGGACGAAGAAAAAAAAATCGACCTCAACGATCCTATAAAAAATTTCCTCCCATATAGTGTAAAGGTCCCATCACGCAACAAACAACAAATCACGCTATTTCACTTGGCCACCCACACATCGGGTCTGCCTCGCATGCCCAATAATTTCGCGCCTGCCAATCCGGATAATCCCTACGCTGACTATTCAGTAGAGCAGTTATATGAATTCATCTCCAACCATCAACTCCAACGGGATATCGGAGTGCGATACGAATATTCCAATTACGGAGCAGGACTTTTGGGACACATCCTAGCATTACACACTGGAATGACCTACGAAGCACTTATAGAAAAAGAAATCACTGCAGTATTGGGAATGGACAACACCGGTCTCATCCTGACCCCCGAAATGAAAGAACGACTGGCCAGGGGTCACTCCGGAGGTATTCAGGTACCCAATTGGGATATCCCCACCCTGGCCGGAGCCGGTGCCATACGGTCTACCTGTCGGGACATGGTCCAATTTTTAAAAGCCAACATGGGGCTAACAAAAACGCCCTTATTCACCGCCATGAAAAAAACCCACGAACCGAGACATGAAGCAGGATCTTCAAGCATGCACGTGGGCTTGGGTTGGCATATAAGAAGCGGTGACAATTCGACAATCATCTGGCATAACGGGGGAACTGGGGGGTATCGTACTTTTGCCGGATTTGTAAATGAGAAGCAGAAAGGAGTTATCGTCCTCACAAACTCCAACACCAGTGCCGATGATATCGGCTTTCATATTCTCGATCCCACTATCCGGTTAGCCAAACTGAGGCGATCCCTGGCGATTACACTACGCCGAACAATAGCTGAGGAAGGGATCGAATCGGCTGTTGAAAAATATCATGATTTGAAGAAAAATCAATCTCGTGAATACAACTTTGCCGAATCGGAATTGAATGGTCTTGGGTATCAATATCTGGAAGCTGGCGATATCGAAACTGCCATTACTATTTTTAAACTCAATACAGAGGTGTTTCCCAAGTCCGCCAACGTGTATGACAGTCTCGGTGAAGCCTACATGAAACAGAGGAATACCGAACGATCTGTTTTAAACTATAAGAAATCACTGGAACTCAATCCCGGTAACGACAATGCAAAAGCGATGCTGACCAAACTCGGTGTTCAAAATGAGGGCTTGTCATCCGAGATAAATATCAATGCTGAGATTTTAGACACATACTCAGGAAAGTATCAACTGGCACCCAACTTTTTTCTCACCATTTCGAGAGAAGAAAATCGGCTCATGGCCCAGGCCACGGGCCAGCAAAAATTCGAGATATTTCCCATGACAAACACGAAA
>CAZYTI010001307.1:0-1788 GCA_964650065.1 uncultured bacterium | reverse complement strand
TGCGGCAGCAACATGGAGGATGTGCGGCCAATATTTGTTACAGTCTCGGACTTTTAGGGGAGCTACCTTTCCTGGTTGGTGCCGTGGGTCAGGATTTCGATGCCTATCGAAAGACTCTCGTTAAAGTCGGTGTGGACACTTCGGGTGTTGTCCAGGTCGATAATGAATACGCGGCATCGTTTTTCGTGAATACAGATCAGGAGGGGAATCAAATCGCGTCTTTTTATACCGGCGCTATGCGTTTTGCCAAAGATATCTCTCTTCAAGACTTCATTAAAAATCAAGAAATCCTGGTTATCATCTCACCCAATGATCCTGATGCGATGATCAAACATGCTGTGGAATGTCAGGAATCGGATGTGCCTTTCATTTTTGATCCCAGTCAACAAATCGCTCGACTCGAGGGTGATGCTCTGAAAAAAGGTGCTTCGGGTGCTAAAATTCTCATTCTCAATGATTATGAATTGGAGATGTTTAAGAAGAAGACGGATTTATCGGATGAGGGCCTGTTGGATCTGGTTGAGATGGTCATCGTGACCATAGGAGAGAAAGGATCAGAGATCCGGAATGAAAAATCGGTTATCTCCATCCCTGTGGCAACGCCTTCAAAAGTGCTGGATCCTACGGGTGTCGGTGACGCGTTCCGTGCCGGATTGATGAAGGGCATGATCCATGGTCTTCCCATGGAAGTGGCCGGCCGAATGGGTAGCCTGGCGGCTACGTATGTGTTGGAAACATCGGGTCCTCAGAGTCATTCCTACACTTTAAGAGGATTCGTAGAAAGATACGGGAATGTTTTCGGTGAGTCGGTAGGTGTGAAGAAGCTCGTCTAAATTTCGGATTCCATAAACGTCGAATTTAAAATGGTGAATCAATGAAAATCCATACGGATTATGTTGAGATTTCCACAAAGGGAAATACGGATATCGTTGATATTACACCTCAGGTCGGGGAGGTGCTGTCTCAGAGTGGTATGAAGGAAGGACGATTGACGGTGTTCGTTTCTGGATCGACAGCGGGAATCACGTCCATAGAATACGAACCGGGCTTACTGAGGGATCTTCCGGAAGCCATGGATAAGATCGCTCCTATGGGAATCCCCTACCACCATGACGCCACTTGGGGGGATGGAAACGGGCATGCCCATGTACGGGCTGCTTTCATCGGGGCTTCTTTTACAGTTCCGTTCAAATCGGGACGCATGCTGCTGGGTACATGGCAGCAAATTGTGGTATTGGATTTCGATAATCGATCCCGTCATCGGAAAATCGTTGTCCAGCTCATGGGTGAATAATCGATGCCAGTGAAGACCATC
The DNA here is from genome assembly GCA_964650065.1 of uncultured bacterium. Classification (GTDB taxonomy): domain Bacteria; phylum Zhuqueibacterota; class QNDG01; order QNDG01; family DSAB01; genus CAZYTI01. Next base: position 473 of record CAZYTI010001307.1, on the reverse strand, counting down.
GAATGGATCGACGGTAAAGTACGCATCATCGATCAGACGTTGCTTCCTGAAAAACGCATTTTTCTGGACATCGACGATGTTGCGGTATTGGGAGAGGCCATCCAGACACTTCGTGTACGCGGTGCCCCTGCCATTGGCATCGCCGCGGCCATGGGTGTGGCTCTGGCTGCACATGGATATCCTGGTGACGACAACGGAGTCCTGGTGCACAGTGCGCGTGAGGCCATTTCATACCTTCGGACGACCCGACCCACAGCAGTCAATCTCTTTTGGGCTTTGGATCGGATGGAAGAAGTGTTGGATAGGGTCCAAAGGGAGCCTGCGGAAGATATTCGAAAAAGGCTTCTTAAGGAAGCCCTTACCATCTGGGAGGATGACCGTTCCATCTGTCGTAAGATGGGTAAACAGGGGGCAGAGCTGCTTACTGATGAATGTACCGTACTTACCCATTGCAACGCGGGCGGACTGGCCAC
>CAZYTI010001306.1:0-1792 GCA_964650065.1 uncultured bacterium | reverse complement strand
TAAAGATAGATGATGAAAAATGTACGGGTTGTGAATTGTGTGTTCCCAACTGTCCTGAAGGTGCCATTCAGATCATCGATGGGGAGGCCCGGTTGGTGAGCGATCTTTTCTGTGACGGTCTGGGTGCCTGCCTGGGTCATTGCCCCGAAGGTGCCATAACCGTGGAAGAGAGAGATGCCGAGCCCTATGATGAGCGAAAGGTGATGGCCAATGTGGTCCCGCACGGGAGAAATACCATCAAGGCCCATTTAACCCACCTGAAAGATCACAATCAAACCGAGTTTTACCAACAGGCTTTGGATTATTTAAAAGAGAACAACATCGATATTCCCGAAGAGGAGGATAAAGCCGTGCAACAACCACAATTTTCCGGTTGCCCCGGATCCAAGACCATGTCATTTAAAGATGATCCATCCGCCGCTCAGGACGATCTCCAGGGCAAGCGACCCTCTCAGTTAACCCACTGGCCGATACAGATGCATCTCATTTCACCCAATGCGTCCCATTATCAAGGTTCGGATCTGCTCCTGGCAGCCGATTGTACTGCATTCTCTATGGGAGATTTTCATGAGGACCATTTAAAAGGAAAAGTCTTGACCATTGCCTGTCCCAAGTTGGATGAGGGTCAGGAAATCTATTTGGAGAAATTGAAAGCACTGATCGATACGGCAAAGATCAATACACTAACCGTCATGATCATGCAGGTACCTTGTTGTGGCGGTCTTCTGCGTCTGGCGCAACAGGCTGTGGCCGAATCCGAGCGAAAGATTCCCGTTAAGACGATTGTGGTGGGAATTCAGGGAGAAATTCTTAAAGAGGAGTGGGTTTAAAATTGATCCTGAACTGAAGTGACAATATTCTGATAGACTTTCATATTTACGATCATCGAAAATTTTGTCATCGATCAATTTTAAAAGGGGTTCGATATTGCAATATCGAACCCCTTTTACGTTCTACATTTCAATTTCGGTCGACATTATATGGAATAAAGACTATATTGATTCCATTACGGATTCTACGATTGTTTTATGAAAGGAGTAACAAAGATGAAAAAACTGAACCGGATGCTCACGATTTTCCTCGTGCTCTGTTTTTGTCATGGTGCGCTGATCGCCCAAGAGGAAGAAGTCCACAAAACATTTGATGCGAAAAAGGAAGTACAAATCAATACGGTGAGTGGTGATTGCATTGTTAAAAAAGGAGGATCAGGAAAAATCCAGGTTGATGTGGTGTTTTCTGTCGAGCCGAAAGATGCCTTCGAACCCGATTTTCGGGAAAGAGAGAACAGTTTGAGACTGAAAGAAAGATGGTATGGTTCCAGAACATCCGGACATGTCACCTGGACCATCACCGTTCCACCTGAGACGGAAATTGAATTTTCCACGGCTTCTGGGGATCTGACTGTGGAAGGTTTGACCAACTCCATTGAGGCGAGTACCGCTTCGGGTGAGATCATGATTGACAACTCGAAAGGGGAATTTGATATCAGTACGGCCAGTGGAGACGTGACCATCGAAAATACCGAGGGAGAATTCGAGCTGTCTACGGCCAGCGGCGAGATCGAGGCGTACAATCTTCAGGGGACCTTTGAGTTGAGCACGGCTTCCGGAGATATCGATGTGACAGATTCCAAAGGCATGTTTGAATTAAGCTGTGCCAGTGGCGGGATCGATGCCTCCAATATCCTCATCGAAGAAGAGAGTTCTTTTGCAACAGCCTCGGGTAAGGTATATGTCAGACCCTCCGAGAGTCCCGAGTATGATCTCCGACTGTCTTCTGCTTCTGGAAATGC
>CAZYTI010001305.1:0-1796 GCA_964650065.1 uncultured bacterium | reverse complement strand
CGCCCTAGTTGGCTATATGGTGGGCTTGCTGCAAAAATACCCTACATGCTACCTGACTGAATGTATGGCTATTGCCGGGCCTGGTTTTGTTGAAGTAATAGGCGGTGAACAGTGGTTGCGCAGGCCAAATGACCCAATGGACAACCACTATGATTACTATATTTTCTGTGTAAAAGATAATGTTGAACCGTTCAATTATGATGATGACCTCTGCCTGATGGCTGATGAGATGTCAACCTATTATTGGTATCTTGACTATGTTATTCAGGACCTTGCACGCGAATATGGTAATATACCTGAGAATGATGTGTTTATTGATTTTAATAACAATGTAGGATATTCTGTTCCTATTTGGCCAAATGGTAATAAGTATTTTCATCATTTTATTTTAATGTATGGATTACCCTTTTATAAGCCAAATTGTGATCCTCCAATTGAATTATAATATTCACTTTTATGATGAAACAACAATTCCTTTTAGTGGTAATATTTTTCTTATGTCTTAATGTAATAGGACAAAGTTCTTATGAATATATCATTAGTACACCGAACTATGAGTGGGGGTATTCGGCCTTCGAAGGGGATGAATATAATTATGTTTTAGGTTTTACAGATTCTTCAACAGAAACTCTGCCCAAAGCTGTTATATGCAGGTTTTCGAATGACAATGATTTAATAACAAAAGAAATTATCAAAGAAGACACAAGTTCGATGTTTTTTTTTGGATCTAAAAAATTAAATAGTAACCTATTTTTAGTCGGGGGCAGTGAGTGACACTGCATCACCGGAATATTTAAAAAACCTCTATGTATGTGAAATGACAACTGAATTGGAAATCGTTTGGGAAAAGTACCACTATTTTATACCTGATGGATATGATTGGTTTATGATCTACGATATGGTTATCGACCAGGATAACCATATAGTTTTAGCGGGTAATCTTGAAAATTATGAAGGCACTACAGGTTATTGTTTCTTGATTGTAAAACTTGATATGGAAGGTAATTTATTGAATTATAATTACATTGAATCCATCTATTTTGATGGACGATATCGAGCCGACCTAATTGCTAAGCAGGATGGTTCAGGTTACTATTATTTTAACGGAGGCTCTTATGAATGGGTTGAATTTGATAATAACCTGCAATATGTGGATGGAGGATATTTTATGGACTGGCCCCATTCTCTTGGTTATCCTTTATCAGCTAAATATTTGCCCGATGGTAACCTTGCTTTTGTAAGCATGGCCAGCAACAATACTTATTTTTATGATATGCAGATGCAAATCTATACGGGTGAACTGCAATGTATTTTAGATACGGTAATTGTTGAGGAAGGCAGACAATGCCCGGCCATTTTAAAAGGATTGGATTTTACCGACCCTGAAAATATTTGGGTTGTTGCTCACAATGACTGGGTAGCTCCAACCGGAACAGAAATTTATAAAATCTATTTATTTGATTCGCAGTTCAATGTAAAAGGGAGCAAGTATTATGGCGGGGATACACGGTACGACTTTTATCATTTACTGGCAACACAAGACGGAGGTTGCTTATTAACAGGAAATATAAAACAGGAGCAAGGAACGATGTTGCGTGATATTTTCATCAAAAAAGTAATGCCTGATGATATCCTCACAGGTATGGACGAAAAAGTATTTACCGAATTTAAGGATGTGCTGGTATATCCCAATCCTGTTTTGGATAAAATCTTTTTAAAAACCGACAGGCAAGGCCTTAAATTTAATATTTATAGCGCCAACGGCAGCATTGTTTACCAGGCCGATATCGATGTTC
>CAZYTI010001304.1:0-1796 GCA_964650065.1 uncultured bacterium | reverse complement strand
GTTGGCTCTCCCCCCTGAACCCGGGTCCGACCAGTCAATGGTTTCGAGCACCTGGTGGTGATGGATTCGATGCCGTATGGCATTACACAGATCCGTTAAAAATCCTCGAATCTTCCCAATTCAATGCCATCTACCGTTCAACGGACGGAGGGGGCACATGGGATTATGTTTCTTCTCCCAATGGGCTCACCGATGTCGGGACTGATCTCGGCCCCTTTTTCACAAAGATCGCCAAATCCAAGCAGGATCCGGACATGATTTTTGCCGTCGGCAGATCCGGCGTATGGCGATCCGATAATTTTGCCACAGACTGGATCCTGATACCCATGCCCGAGGGGTGGAACGGCTCCAGTAGTTTTTCACGGGTAAAAATCTCTCTTGCAAATCCTCAAATCGTCTGGGCGGGTCGAAATATGACAGAAAAAAGTCCGCTCTATGTTTCTACCGATGGAGGCGTCTCCTTTACACCGACCCCTATTTTTCCTGACGTGATCCTGGGACGAATCACCAACATCGAGACCCACCCGACAGATGAAAACACGGCCTATGCCCTGTTTTCCTTTGCCAATACTCCCAAGGTATTACGCACGACCGATTTGGGTCAGACATGGGAGGATCTTTCCGGGTTTGGAACGAATACAACCAGCATAAATGGTTTTCCTGATGTTTCTGTGCGGTGTTTTTTGGTCATGCCTTACAATCCAAATACCATCTGGGCCGGTACCGAAATTGGGATATTCGAATCCACCGATGGAGGACAATCCTGGGCATTTGCCGATAACGGTCTTCCCGCAGTTGCGATCTGGGAGATGCTGATCGTGAACCAGCAAGTGGTTGTCGCCACCCATGGCAGAGGCATCTGGACGGTAGACCTGCCTGAGCTGTCAGGATATGAACCAGCTGCCGTGACCTTGGCGCCTCGTTTCAAATGGATTAGCGGTGGTATCGGTGGAATGATAAGCGCAGAAATACATTTTCCCTCAACCTATGATTCCAGTTTCGTGGTGATCGATGGAGAAAGGATTCTGACATTCGGGAGTCACACTGCACCTTTTGACACAATCATATCTTTCACCTTCCTTACTGGTACGTTAGATACGATTGGTGTTTCTCTCAGCAGTTTTAAAGGTGGCGTCAAATTTATAAACGCGCCCACCAAATTGCTCACCTATCCATTACTCGATGTAAAAAGTGGATACATCAATGAGTTCAACCAGGAGACCACTGATTTCATCATCACCGGGTTCATCATTGCCACTCCCCCGGGTTTCCTTAATGGCGCTATCCACTCGCCCCATCCCTATCATGACGGAAGCCATTTAACAGCCATCCTCAGAGTTCCCATCATCGTAGCATCCGAAAACGCTGTTCTCAGGTACGATGACATCGCCATCGTCGAACCGGGTGAAACAGGAACAACTTTCGGAGATTTCAGGTTCTGGGATTATGTGGTCGTGGAAGGAAGTTCCGATAACGGAAAGACCTGGCTGCCCCTGGCCGATGGTTACGACGCACGCTACAATATGACGGATTGGTTACCGGCCTATGCTCGGGGCATGGAAGGTGATCCCTCCATGTTTGTGACTCATGAAGTCAATCTTCTGAACACCTTTTCAGCGGGTGAGACGATTATCATTAGATTCAGACTCTTCTCCGATACCATAGCAAATGCCTGGGGCTGGGTCATCGACTGGATCTGCTTCACCGCCTGCTTGGCATCGAGACCGGTCAGCCCGTACTTCGCCATCGCCTCCTTGGACGCCTCGCCGAACTTGTACTCGTTCTTGTCCAGGGCG
>CAZYTI010001303.1:0-1797 GCA_964650065.1 uncultured bacterium | reverse complement strand
GGTGTATAAAACAGCGTCACATCGTCACCGAGTGGCGGGAAAGTCTTTGTGGGTGGGGCTTGAAGGGTGTGACGATAATGTGACGGAAGGTGATGATTTGGAAGTGAGGGAAAATTAACAGCAAATTTAGCAGATTGAGCAGATGAGGGGTTTTTGAAGAGCGTGCTTGTACTCGGTTAGAAAAAAGGATACAGCACGGTTTGTAAAATGGACCCACCCTGGATGAGTTATTACGCCGTTAATGTGTTTGGGAGAGACCGGTTGGTGAAAAAGTTTATTTTAGTTAAATAAACTCAACCCAACTCATCCCAAGAAACTCAACATCATCATTCCAGTCCCAGAGTTCAGTTTTATCTTCAAGATATTGCTTGGCAGTCTGAAATGCTTTATTTGGATCTGGTGGATAAATAGCAGTGGTATCTGCTTCTTTTGCTTGTTGTCCGACTGCAGCTCTTACTGCATTTTCATCAATAGTTCCATCTTCAGTTGAAAAAACAGGATAGAAATCGAAAAGACATTCATCATCATCTTCTCGTGTAATTCTCTGTCTTACAATGAATAGGAACAGAAAACCCTTTAATCCTTCTAATTCATTATTTTCGATAATGCGAATTGCAGTTAATCCACCGAAATCGTAGGATCCAACATGAGTTAACATTGAGTCAATAAAGGGATGACCAAGTGCCAGGAATTCTGCGTCATTACGTTTAATAGCTAAGTCTCTGTCGAAAGTTGCCGTCCTGTACCGTTCAGGTAAGTCATAGGGTTTGAGTTCAGTTGGAATTATGAATTCTAAAAATTGTTGTTTTCGCTGAATATGTCGTCGATTCATTGTTAGAAATTTTTCAGTGAAATGCTGTAAGTCCAATAATGAAAGGTCAGTGGCAAGTTCCTTTTGATAATTATCAAATGAATAGCTTGAGACATCACGGAAAAGGCTTTGGGTAGCAATTTCGTATGCTATTTTTGCTCTTCCCACAGCCTCCCTAATCTCCTTCTGTGTTTGTTTATTTAGATCACCCTCTACCATGGCTCGCTTGTAAATCTTCTTAGGATCAATCTCTAGCTCCAACTGACCATTCAGCGTACCCATAATCTCTTCAGGGTCTTCACCAGTAACCTCAGCAAGCGCTTTGGCTGCTGTTTTTATTCTGTTTTCAAAATAGGACTGTACTTGATCTTCAATAGTGCCCTTACTGAAGAAATTATATGTTTGAACGACTTTGTCCTGACCAAATCTATAAATCCTTCCAACGCGCTGTTCGACTCTCATTGGATTCCAAGGAATATCATAGTTAACGCATATATGACAGAATTGTAAGTTTATCCCTTCACCACCTGCTTCAGTAGAAACGAGGAATCTGACTTTCTTATGATCCCGAAATAGTCTTTGACTGGTTCGTTTAGTTGTTGGCGTGTCTAAGGCGCCATTAGATGCAAATGGAGCACATACCGAGTCAATTTCACGTTCATCTTCATCTTTACGTTCAAGTTTCATACCACCGTGGATTACAACGACTGATCCATTACCATAGTTTTTTTCAAGCTCACTTACCAGGTTTTTCTGCGTATTACGGTATTCTGTAAAGATTAACACCTTTTCCTCTTCACCGAGTGGACTTTCCTCAGTTATATGATTTATGAGACGTAGAAGTTCATCAAGCTTGTGATCCCGCTTAACGTTAATATTTATTAATTTTTCAATTGTTTCTATTTCATACTCCATAATTTTCCGATCATCGAGTATAATCTTGTTTTCTTCATACTCTCCTTCATATCTTTCATCAAATACAATCT
>CAZYTI010001302.1:0-1798 GCA_964650065.1 uncultured bacterium | reverse complement strand
GGTAAAAAGATCAATTGGAAAGATGGGATTGCGGTACTCTGGTATCTGGCAAAATATAGATTTTTTTCATGAGGGGTATAGACTACCAATAATACCCTCGATAGGCATTCTTCATATTCCGGATAACGTTTTTTTATTTATATATCATGCAGGGAAAAAATCTTCTCGAAGGGCAGCAGGGAAGCTCCCAGGATAGGCGCATTTTCCTTTAACGTAGAACACACAATTTCCACATCATTCCTGTCATAAAAATTGTTTTCTATAAACACCTTCTCCTGCAATGGTTCAAGAAAGATCTCTTCAAAGGGACTGATTACCCCACCAATGATCACATAATGAGGATCCTGGATGAGAATGATATTCTGAATCCCTAATGCGAGATAATCCAGATATTTATCAAAGGCTTCCACCGCAGCCGGATCGTATTTTTTTAGAGCAGTAAAAAACTCCTCAACAGTATGCATTTCTTTATCAGTCTTCTCCCGGTACATTTTCACAAGTGCATTGGCTGCCGCATACAATTCCCAACAGTCATGCCGACCACAAGCACATTGTCTACCCTGAGACGCAATCGCCATATGGCTAAGTTCACCTGCGCGTTTATTTCTGCCCCTGTAGATATGTCCTCCCACGACGATTCCCCCTCCAATGCCTTGCGGCAGGATTTCAAGAAACACCAGATTCCGCATTGCTTTGGCAATTCCAAGGGTAAGTTCAGCCATTGCAGCGGCATTGGCATCATTTTCCACAAACAGCGGAAGCTGAAACAAAGGTTCATATTTGGTGAAATCCACATTTTTTATTCCAAGATTCGGAGCAATTTTCAAAAACTTTGTTTCTTCATTCACTGTTCCAGGCAGCGAAAACCCAATGGCTAAGACCTTGTCAATAGGAATATTTCTATCCAGAAGAATCCCTTCGACATGATGTTGGATATCCTCCATTAGCGCATCGATATTGGTAAAATCGGGATTTCTGAGGGTCCGGTCAGAGATAATAACAGAGTCGAGGTTCGTCAGGATGATCCGCACATACCGGTCGGCAGAAAATTCAATCCCCACTGAATAATAGGCATCGGGAAGAAATTTGATTAACATCGGTCTTCTTCCGCCTGTGGACTCAGAAACTCCGGCTTCCTCAGCAATTCCTTCGGTCATCAGTTGGCTGATATTTTTTGTCACGGTTGGGATACTTATATCAAGTCCCCGCGAAATTTCCGGTATTGTCAACTCTCGTTTTTTGATGAGCAGTCGCAGGATTTTTTTTCTGTTTTCAACTCGTATGGTCTTTTGATCGATAATTAAAGGTTGCACAACAATGTTTCCCTGATATTCCTAAAAAGAAGAACACTATAGGCCGCTCTAGTCACCACTAGTGTCATAGCGTTCGAATTTAGTGTTGGTGGCGAGAATAGCCTCGAACACAGCCCAATTACTTTCCAATTCTCTCCTCAGTTTGAGGATCAAAAAGGAGGACCTTCGACCTATCAACCATCAGCGTCATGGTTTCTCCGGGAGATTTGGCAGCATCAGGGGTCACGCGGCAGGTGACTTCCATTCCGTTGATATTGACAAATACCAGTGTATCCGGACCTGTTGGTTCGAGCACCTGTACAACACACTCGATCTCATGAATGTCGGGATTTCCCCCCTGGTCTGCGAATCCGCTTGCAATCTTTTCCGGGCGGATGCCGAGAATAACTTCACGGTCAAGCCATGAGTCTAATGAAAGATCGAGTAGTTCGACGGGCAGAAAGAAGCGGATCGCCTTTCCCGTGTCCAGAAAAACACCCATGCGT
>CAZYTI010001301.1:0-1799 GCA_964650065.1 uncultured bacterium | reverse complement strand
AAGCCAGGAGAGACTTGCAATGGAAATCCGATGCGGATAGACGGATGAGTTATGTCGAATCCCTCGTTCCGACAAGAGAAGATTTATTCATGCATCAAGATCGGAAAACACCCCGAGGGGCCTGTTACGATTGGATCCAATAGAGGAATAATACATGAGAATTGCCATCGGTGCTGATCATGCTGGATTTCATTTCAAGGAAGACATTAAAGACTATTTAGAGCAACAAGACTACGAGATTAAAGATTTCGGCACTGATTCTGCTGAATCGGCAGATTATCCCTATATCGCTGTTCGTGTGGCCAGAGAAGTATCATCCGGGAAAGCCCGATTTGGTATTTTAGTCTGTGGAAGCGGCGTGGGTATGACCATCGTGGCCAACAAGATACCGGACATTCGATGCGCGAGCTGTTATTCGGAACCGTTGGCAAGAATGAGTCGACAACATAATGATGCCAACATATTGAGTTTGGCCGCTCGCTATACAAATTTTCAGGAGGCGAAAAAGATCATTACGGCTTTCCTCGAAACCGATTTTGACGCAGGAGGCCGGCACGAGAGACGTGTAAAACAAATACACAGCCTCACCGGCCGTTGAGTAGACGAACCATTCCATAAGAACTGAAAAAGCTCTTTTCCTCAAATGGGACATGATGTCCCATTTGGCACATTAAGAGTCATTTAAATTATTTCAATTGGAGTTTGTCATGGATATTCTTAAACAGACGGATATACATATATATGAAGCCATTTGTGGAGAAATTGATCGAGAGAATTATAAACTCGAACTCATTGCCTCCGAAAACTTTGTGAGTCCGGCAGTTCTTCAGGCCCTCGGTTGTCAGATGACCAATAAATACGCTGAAGGATATCCCGGACATCGCTATTATGGTGGATGTGAATTTGTTGATCAAGCTGAAAACCTCGCTCGCGAGCGTGCAAAGCAATTGTTCAAATGTGACTATGCCAATGTCCAACCCCACGCAGGATCTCAGGCGAACATGGCCGTTTATATGACTTTCCTCAAACCCGGAGATACTGTCCTGGGGATGGATCTCTCCCATGGCGGTCACCTCACCCACGGGAGCCCGGTCAATTTTTCCGGTAAATTATATCATTTCGTTTCATATGGCGTCGCAAAAGAGACTGGACGGATAGACTTCGATCAGGTGTGGCATCAAGCCAAAGCCCATACACCCAAAATGATCGTCACAGGAGCGAGTGCATATCCTCGTTTTATCGATTTTGAGAAATTTCGCGAAATAGCCGATAGTATCGGGGCTTATCTCATGGCCGATATTGCCCATCCTGCAGGTTTGGTTGCAACAGGTCTTCATCCCGATCCCTTACCCGTTTGTGATGTGGTAACGACGACAACCCACAAGACACTGCGTGGACCACGCGGCGGTATGATCCTTGTGGGAAAAGACAAGGAAAATCCTATGGGGATTACGGCACCCAAATCAGGACGTGTCAAATTGTTATCTGAAGTGCTGGACAGTGTCGTCATGCCCGGAATTCAGGGTGGCCCCCTCATGCACGTCATCGCAGCCAAGGCCGTAGGATTTATTGAAAATCTCCAGCCCCAATATCAAGATTACTGTCAAGATATCGTCAAGAATGCAAAAGCATTAGCACAACGATTGCTAGATCATGGGTATCATCTCGTTTCCGGAGGTACAGACAACCATCTCATACTCATTGATCTAAGCACCATAGGAATGACTGGAAAAACGGCGGAAAAAGCACTGGAACAGGCCGGTATCACAGTAAACAAAAATATGGTCCCCTTTGATACC
>CAZYTI010001300.1:0-1801 GCA_964650065.1 uncultured bacterium | reverse complement strand
TGGCTCGTTTCTCTATGTCTTTTCTTATGTTAATAGGTTTTCGGTCAGGCACTAAGTAGTCTGGCACAGTTCGATGAGTACGCCATGGGAGCCCTTGGGAGAGAGAAAGACTATTTTTTTATTATGTGCACCCAATTGGGGCCGAGGTGTGACGAACTCAACGCCCTTCTCTTTTAAATGTGCCATGGCTTTTTCGATATCGGGCACGCGAAATGCAATGTGGTGCAGTCCCTCACCCCTATTATCCAGAAACTTGGCCACGGTTGAATCGGATCCCATGGGTTCGATGAGTTCTATCGTATTGTTACCCGCTTCGAACAGTGCAATCCTCACTCCACGATCGGGTATTTCAAGGATGTCCTTTTTTTCCAATCCCAGAATCCCTCCGTAAAATTCCTGAGCCGATTCCAGGGATCGGACAGCGATTCCAATATGGTCAATTTTATTTATCATAGGTACCAAACACACCTTTCAATGTTTGACATATTTCACCCAGGGTCGCACCGGATTCCAGACATCCAATAATGTGTGGCATGAGGTTCTGATCTGTACCGCTCGCTTCTTCCAAAGAACTCAATTGCTCATTGACCACACTATTCTTTCTTCCGGAACGGTATTCTGCCAGTGCCTCTTTACGTTTCATTTCCAAAGCTTCAGATACCTTTAACAAGTCGATTCGAGTGATCTCATCCATCTGAAAATTGTTGACACCCACGATGATATCCTCTTTGGCTTCCATTCGCTTTTGCTGCTCGAATGCACTTTCCTCAATGGCTCTCTGCATGAATCCCTTTTCGAGACAGGCAATAGCGCCACCCTGAGATTCGACTTCTTCGATGAGTTTTATTGCTTCAGCTTCAATTTGATCGGTGAGTGATTCGATGGCATACGACCCACCCATGGGATCGATTACATCTTTCAACCCCGATTCATAAGCCAAAATCTGCTGCGTTCTTAACGCGATGGTACTGGATTTCTGTGAAGGAAGTGCCAGGGCCTCATCGAAGGAATTGGTATGAAGGCTCTGGGTTCCCCCCATGATACAGGCCAGAGCCTGTAGAGTCACTCTGACGATATTGTTCTCAGGCTGCTGTGCCGTGAGTGTCGATCCACAGGTTTGGGTATGAAACCGGAGCATCCATGATTTGGGATTCCCGGCATGATAGCGTTCCCGCATGAATCGGGACCACATCCTCCTGGCCGCACGGAACTTGGCAATTTCTTCCAATAGATTGTTATGGGCACCAAAGAAGAAAGAGAGTCTGGGCGCGAATTGATCGATTCCCAATCCTCGGCTCAACGCATTTTCGATGTAGGACAGTCCATTGGCAAAAGTGAACGCCAATTCCTGAACCGCTGTGGCGCCTGCTTCGCGTATATGATATCCTGATATGGAGACCATGTTCCATTTGGGTAGATTCTGAATGCAGTATTCCCATAAATCGATGGTCAGTCGCATGGAATGGGTTACAGGAAAGATATAATTTCCTCTGGCCAGGTATTCTTTTAATATATCGTTCTGGACGGTTCCCCTTAATGTTTTTGGATTGACACCTTGATTTTTCGCTAACACCACAAGCATGGCAAGAAGAATCGGTGCAGTGGCATTGATCGTCATCGATGTAGATACGAGATCTAAGGGAATGTTGTGAAATAATTCCGCCAGGTCATCGAGGGTACTTACTGCAACACCGACACGTCCGACTTCACCCAAAGATATGGGCTGATCCGAGTCGAATCCCAACTGGGTCGGCAGATCAAAGGCCACTGATAATCCGGTTTGTCCTTGTTCCAATAAATA
>CAZYTI010001299.1:0-1802 GCA_964650065.1 uncultured bacterium | reverse complement strand
TCGGAATGGTTAGCATGAATTTAAAGAGTAACAAAATCGGTAAAGAGCGAATAGAATTGCTGAGAGAAATGAGGTGATTGTAGGATTGATAGCAGTTGATGTGGTACAGGCCTTAATAAAGTCATATGCATATTTAATTAAGAGTGACGGGTAAAAGATTTGTGAATATAATTAATATCGGAGTTGAAAAGTCACAAACCTCATATCAGACGATACGATATTTGAGAGGTCACAGAGGGGAGGTTAGATTTTACTGTGTAACATAAATAATATAATCATTTCTCTGTGTGCTCTGTGGTTTATTTTTTTCAAAACCATCAACCCAATAAGGAATAATCATGATGAACGTGCCAAAGTGCCTGGGAATATTTATAGGATTGTCTTTTTTTGTTATTCTCTGTTCTGATAACCGAGAGAATAAAACAATGAAACAGACAATGACAAAAGACATGCCGGAAACGGTCAAAGATATTAAAACAAAAGCGAAAAAAGTTTATAAAAATGAAAAGGGATACTGGGAGGCAGAATTTGTCGGCGGCCATGCCATGGTTAATATCCCGCAAGGTGAATTTACCATGGGATCCCATGACGGACTGTCCAATGAAAGGCCCGTTCACCAGGTTTATCTCGATGGATACTGGCTGGGGAAGGTCCCGGTCACGGTCGGGCAATTCAAGGAATTTGTGAATGAGACGGGATATGTTACCGATGCTGAAAAGGGGCGGGGTTCATGGCAATTCTGGAATGGTGACTGGGTGGTGAGATTGGACGGCAACTGGAAAAATCCCTATTTTGAGCAGGGAGAGGATCATCCCGTGGTCAGCATAAGTTGGAACGATGCCATGGCCTATTGTCAATGGCTATCGGAGAGGTCTGGGTTAACTTTCAAACTTCCCACCGCGGCCCAGTGGGAAAAGGGAGCTCGGGGAACCGATGAACGCATGTACCCCTGGGGCAATGAAATCCCCAACGGATCGTTTGCCAACTATGCAGACATTCATTATTGGAGGAAATATGGAGACGCCAGGCAGCCGGACCAGAAGATCGATGACGGTTTCACGGAAACCTCTCCGGTGGGGAATTACCTCAGGGGTGCATCTCCTTACGGTCTGCTGGATATGGCCGGAAACGTCTGGGAATGGTGTTATGATGTTTACGATAGGAACTACTATTCGGTTTCACCTCATAAGAATCCACTCGGACCATCAGACTCGGGAAAATCGGACCGGGAACGCGTCAATCGTGGTGGCGGCAGTTGGACGGACAGATCCGGACATATCACACCTCGTGGAGGACATAATCTCCGATCCGCTGCCCGTGCCGGAGATGAACAAAACAGCAGTGATGATCATATGGGTTTTCGAATCTGTAAGGAGAACAGATGATTCGCTATTTTCAACCCAAGGCCGTTCCTGAATCTACGGCCCCCTTCAGTCAGATGGTTATGGATGATACGTATGTCCATCTTGCAGGTCTCGTGGCCGCTGACTTTCCTGAAGGGCAGGAGGTGTTAGGCGACGTGGGGACCGAAACGAGGGCCGTGTTAATGGCGATCCGCAGTATGCTGAAGGAAATTGGACTCGATATGGATCGCATTGTCCGTACCGACGTGCATCTGGCGAACCTGGATGACTTCGACGCCATGGATGCCGCATATCGGGAGTTCTTCGGCAATGGCCGCTATCCGGCAAGAACCACTACGGAGTCTGCCCGCCTTTTCGGTGGGAGCCGGGTGGAGATCACTTGCATGGCGAGACTCAAATAAAATGTTCTGGAAGTGTCAAAAGTTTTATGAAAAGCCG
>CAZYTI010001298.1:0-1804 GCA_964650065.1 uncultured bacterium | reverse complement strand
TGCCGCCCGTCTGCCTCCTGCCTTCCGTAGACAACCCGGGCGGCAGGCAGGGAGGGTCACAGAGAAAAAGAAAAATACTCTGTGTTCTCGAAAGGTGAACATGTTTAAGACACAGCTTCTTGTGATATCATGTTAAAGATGAATATCCTAATAAAGATATTTCCGGAGTAATCATTTCCAATGTGTTGATATAATTCGAAGACAAGTGTTTTAATGTAAAATTAGGATGGTTGGTATGTATTAAAAGAGAAACAAAATATGTTAACAGAGAATAGAGTTGCTGAGAGGGCACAGAGGGGATAGAGAATTAAGGCCGTTTAATTTAAATAATATTATTAATTTCTCTGTGGACTCTGTGGTTAGTTTTTGACAATACCCCAAAATTCAGAAGGAGGGCGTATGAAAGTCGTTTGTGATGGATGCCAAAAGGAGTATTCCATTCCCGATGATAAGATCCCATCAGAGGGAGGAACCTTTAAATGTAAAGAGTGCGGATCAAAAATTAAGGTCAGCCGCCCCACTCAAAAAGTGGATGAGTTGTTCATGAAAAACAAAATTTTTACCTTTGCAAAACCGTACCTGTCATTTATTGATAAGGGGGACATATTTCGAAAACCTTTTACCTAGCTTTATATTATATTTTCTGTATTAAATCTGTTATTACCCCTTTATATCCTCTACAAGTTAATTGATATGCAAATTTTTAATGCGGGTGCAAAAGTGGTCATCACTTTTATTTTGTTGTGGATCATATTGGCATTTTCTTCTTTGATCTGTTTTCAAATTTGGTGGGACAGAAAATCAAAATTATCGGCGCTGTTGAATAAAAAGGAAGAGGAATTCCTTGCCACACCGTTCCTTTCGCATTTTATTCAGACATTGGGGGAATCGATGGGAACCTATATTGGAATCGTCGGTTTTGGTTTCGCGCTGTTAACGACGATCTTTCTGAGTGGTCAGGGTGGAGCCATTGGATTGCCTTTTATCAGCGGAGGTTTTATTTCAATTTTTGTGTCTCCTATTCTTGGTTTTCTGATCATTGTCATATCTCGATTCTTCGCCGAACAGATCACTGTTTTGGCGTCTATCGCAAAAAATACAAAGAAGAGGTCCGGCGAAATACATTGATAACCTTGTAGGGAATGAATATCATCCAGTCGTTTTTTTTAGAAGTGTATGAATGTCTAAATTATCTATCTATGAAACAGGCGGTGGAACTGTTGTGGTGGGTTTCGAATTTTTCAGGTATTGAATCTATTTTCAGCAATCGATGGATTAAATTCAATAAAACTTCGAATGGAGTGGTTTTTAAAACATAGGCGTCGGCGCGTCCTTGTTTGGCCAATCGTTCCTGTTCATCCAGGTCTCTGGAAGTAAAAATGATGATCGGTATCTCCTTCATCATTCTATCGAATTTCAAGAAACGGCATATTTTTTGTCCGTCCAATGTCGGTAGCATCAGATCGAGTATGATAAGATCCGGTTTCATCTGCCGAATGAGATGGTATCCCTTTAATCCATCTTCAGCGGTCGTTATATCGAATCCTGCTTTCTCAAGTCGCGTTTCCAGTATTAGACTGAAATGCGGATTATCTTCTACAATGACAATGTGTTTTCTTTCCATGTCTATCCAAGGATCCCATCTATTATATCACTCACACACATAGATGACTCGATCATCCAGTAATGGATCAAGATACGATTTATCAATTAGACTAAAACCGAATAAGATGATTGAGTTATATAGAAGAGTCCAATCTAAAAACTATGGAATTCAAACCGATGCGAATTCAAGTCCATAGTA
>CAZYTI010001297.1:0-1808 GCA_964650065.1 uncultured bacterium | reverse complement strand
TGTCGGGTGCATTTAGTTAAGCATCAGTGTCCTTGTCTAGTACGTCAATAGCAGTTTTTAGCAGCAAGAAAAGAAAACCCACATCTTCGTCACTTATGAATACAGGATCTTCCTCTTCCGGAACTTCAAAAAGAGCTTCAACGACATATTTGATAACAGACGGCTGTGCAGACACCTGTACTCGAGCAACTCTTTCGTAGAATTTATCGTGAGCTCCTTCCAGGCTCTCCATGAGTTTTTCATTTTTTTCGTAACACTCAATAATCTCTTCAGGAGAAGCTTTTTTAATCTTTTTTCTATATCCCTTTGCGAATATGCGATTTACGACAAAGAACATATAGATGGCCAGCTCTTTCGCCCCTTGGTCAAGTTCTTCGGTAAACTCCATCATGAAAGATAAGAGATTTGGCTGACCCTTTGCCACTTTCTTCGCCTCTTTATTCACCTGATTTGGAGTGAAGCCCGCGAATTCTTGCCAAGTCTCTTCTACTAATTTTTCTGATAATGGTTCCATAATTTCTAATGCCGTTTTGGGATTATTATTTGATGATGCATAACGCCAAACTCACCGGAGCCGTCAGGCTTCCGGTGCAGTGACAGGTTCGGCATTTTCAGTCTGCCACTTCATGTGTAGTTTTCGGCGATGAACAGCGCAGTCGCGAAGATAAAGATTGATCAAACTTTGGTAAGGAATACCGGATTCCTCCGACATAGACTTGAAATATGAAACAGTGTCACGGTCCAGACGCATCGTTACTGGCTGTTTTAGATATTTTATATAAGGGTTTTTACGTCCCTTCATTTTGGAAAAATCGTAATGTTCTCTCATCGTCGATACCTCCAATATTCATTCTCTTCATCGCTATCCGCTTTTCTAGCAGATATCATTCTAATCACTGTATCACTTTCCCGAAAACAGTGACAGACGACGAGAACCCTAAGTTTAAAACTTATCCCAAGTAGGATGAAACGGTCTTCATCGTCTGAATGGTCTGGATCAAAAAATTGAATGGCATTTTCGTCATAAAAGACCGTGCATGCTTCATCGATTGAACATCTTTAGAGATGAAGCCGATACAAGAACCACAAGTTCATTTGATCCAATTAATTTATCTCAAAATCGACTTTTTCTACTACCATCACCAGCAAGTTCTAAACGAATCATCCAGATTTTCCACCTACCGCCATGCGGCCCCTGCCGGATTTTTTAAATCATTACCCATATGAACAATGGATTGAAAACGACCTTGCAGGTCGTGTCAATCCTTAAAGGTTATGCCATGCGCATATATTGCTTCGCTATTTTCGTGATTGAAATTCTTTCAGGCGAGTACATTCCACAAGCCTATCCAATGTCTTCGCAGTAAATACTTTTCCTCTGGTAGCAAGTATCATCTTCTTCATGTCCTCCCGGCGGACACCGAAGCCACGACCACCAATGCACGCGATGACCTCGTATTTCGGGTTGTCTTCAGAACGTCCGGCTAGGCTGAGTTCGCCCAAATGCTGAATACGAGTCACTTTGTCCCTTGCCGTACCATCGTCCTCGGTGATCTTCGCTTCAATGATGATTTGTGGATTGAACTCGCTGGGAATAATGAAATCCGGAGTCTGATCGAAGCCTTCGATTCGCTCTGCGCGTTTTGTCTTGCGGAAACTGATCCCTGCCTTGGAAAGAACATCCTCAATTGCTGATTCCAAGCTGTCACCGATGAGTTCGCTTACGGAGTCTCGATGCCCGGCAAAGGGCCTTCCGAGGAAACGCTCATACAGCAGCATGGCGTATGGAGCTCCCATTCCAGATAGAT
>CAZYTI010001296.1:0-1809 GCA_964650065.1 uncultured bacterium | reverse complement strand
AAAGATTATGTACCCATCGGCGTGGGGAATATCATCACTTTTTAATTCTACTTTTTAAAAATAAGTCCATGGAATTCGAGTGAAATCATTTCCCTGTTATTTTTTTCAGGGTTTTATGGATAAAAAACGTATTAATTTATGTCACAGGAGGATATTCATAACGTGTTATAA
This sequence comes from uncultured bacterium, assembly GCA_964650065.1. Taxonomy (GTDB): domain Bacteria; phylum Zhuqueibacterota; class QNDG01; order QNDG01; family DSAB01; genus CAZYTI01. The sequence goes on along the minus strand of CAZYTI010001296.1, from coordinate 1,638 downwards.
AAAGCCATTTGATCCATTCTATGATAAAAATATTTCACAGCATTAGTATCTCCTACCTGCTCATTCTTTTAAATACGATTGCATGTTCTGTCACGAATCCCACAGAAAATGTTGTCATTGATTCTTTTCAATGGGACGAATCCAATCCTGATCAGCAGGGTCTCGATCCTGACATTCTGGAGAGAGGGCTCCAGATCGCTCAGGAGACTTCCTTCCTGAATAGCATCGTCGTTATAAAAAATGGATATCTTGTGGCCGAAAGGTATTTCAACGGTCACGATAAAAATATGGCTGACCTCATCTACTCTGCCACAAAAAGTTATATATCTGTATTGATCGGTATTGCCTTAGAAAAAAATATCTTAGATAGTCTAGACCAAAAAATGCTCAGTTTTTTCCCCAAATATGTGCATCCAAATATGGATCCAAGAAAACATGATGTTACCATCCGGCACCTACTCACAATGAAAGCTGGCTTTGATACAGATACCAATTTATGGGAACAGGTCCGCGAGAGTCATAATCTGATCGAATCCGTTATATCATCACCACTTATTTCCAATCCTGGAGAGAATTTTTGTTACTCAAGCTATGCTGTTCACATCCTCTCAGGGATCATCACAAAAGCTGCCGGAATGAATACGCTCGAATTTGCTAAAAAGCACCTTTTTAAACCCCTTGGAATCGATGCCATAGCCTGGGAATCGGACCAGAATGGATTTATAATGGGTGGAGGGGGGTTATACTCTACTCCCCGGGATATGGCCAGATTTGGATATCTCCTATTACGAAATGGTCGGTTAGAGGAAAATCAAATCATTCCATCGATGTGGATTCAGGAATCTGTTAGGGATCGACTTGGAATTAGTGAACATTGGGGGGAAATGGAAAACCTGGGGTATGGATATATATGGTGGACAGGAAAACTGAACGGCTATACTCTTTACTTTGCCTCTGGTTTTGGGGGACAATTTATAATAAACATTCCTGATCTAAATATGGTTATTGTTACAACGACGGCGGCGCTTTCCGAGAATGCAAGCACACAATATGAGCCCATTATACAAGTCATATCAAAATATATACTCGGGGCTGTGATAATTTGAGCTGCTTTCTACATGTAGAATTGAACGGGCTCATGTATCCGAATTCTTCTTCTTCCTGAATAGATCGGCCACTTTTCCAAAACCATATCCAATGGGATTTTGTGCGAGTTCAGCCGATTCCCGCATTACGTCCTTTTGCAATGGCGTCAATTTACGCGAGCTATCTGCCATTCGGACCATGGCATTTCCCATGATATAACCGACGGGATTCACCGTCATTAAAACATATTTGCTGGTCTTATCTTTGGCAATGCTCTTCAATTCCTTGAAAATTCTCTCAATGATGTCCGCAGTGATGATCTTGGTCGAGGAGATGACCGATTTGTAAGATGGGTAAAGATCTTTTTCTGATTTAAGATAAACAAGCTTGCAGTAATTCTCGGTGATAAACGAGATCCGAGTCAATAATGCGGCATTGACAAAACCATCGGCAATCGAACCCAAAATCTTTGATGCAAAAGGGATACTCTTTATTCCTCCGGATGTCAATTTGGAAAATATTTCTTCGGTTGCATACTCGACGCCCTCCGAT
>CAZYTI010001295.1:0-1809 GCA_964650065.1 uncultured bacterium | reverse complement strand
CAATATTAAATCCAAATAAAGTTATAAAATAATAAGGCAAAATGAACAAAGTAATCCATAGAACTAAAGAAAGACATAAAGATAAAATAAACTTTTTAGGTTTTTTCAAAAAATTATATATTTCATCATTTGCCTCTTCAATAAATTTTATTATCTTTAAGTGGGATATATTATCGCGACGTCCTGTTAAGAGATCTTCCAAGATTGTAACCGTAGCTCCTTCCTCTACCAGTTTATCGACGAGGTTGGAGCCAATAAAACCAGCTCCGCCGGTCACAAGTGCTTTCATATTCTTAAATCGCATAAAATGATCTCCCTTTTTCACATCTCATTCTTAATTGGACTACCGAGCATCTTTCCTTAAAATGACAAAAGGAATTGTCATGATAAGAATGCGTATGTCTAAAGTTAGACTCCAATGATCCACATACCAAAGATCATAAAGGATAGATTCTTCATAATTTTTTGGTGTACATCTCAAGTTTAATTTCGACCATCCAGTCAATCCGGGTTTTACATTTAAACGACGTTTATACCATTCTTTGTATTCTCTGACTTCATAAACAGGATGTGGACGCGGACCGACAAGACTCATATCTCCTTTAATAATGTTGAGTAACTGAGGAACCTCATCCAGACTCGTTGCCCTTAAAAAGCGCCCCACTGGACTTGTTCTCTTATCTACATGGTCCACATACTTGCTCAACAGATCAATTTGTCCCTCGGCTTCACTTCCCTCTTTTAAAAGATATTGAATATACTGACGGTGCTCATCGTTGTTGTTATCATTGTTCTGAACTTCCAAATCCGAAATATTTTTCCATGATGCCCGACTCTATCTTGACGAAAAAATGTAGGACCTCGAGATGTTCCCTTAATGACCAGGGCAATGAGAACAGTACATGGTAATCCGATCAGAAAAAAAACAAGCGATGCCACAATGTCGATTCCTCTTTTTATCGTGATTCGCCATGAAAACAGAAATGTTTCACCCATATGACGTCGTATCACAGAATATTTTTCAAATGCTACGTTACTCAAAGAAGCCATTATTCCTTCAACAATTTTTAGAAGCAATGTGTAATCACCAGGTAAACATCGATCACTGTAAGATTCAGAACATTAGACAAATCGATAACCTAACCCATGGATCGTTTGAATATATTCAGATGGATGTTTTTGTTCACCCAATTTCTCTCGGAGTCGTTTCACATGTACGTCTACAGTACGATTGGTGACATAAGCGTGTTCACCCCATACCTTGTTCAGGATCTCCTCCCGGCTAAAAACATAATCACGCTTCGAGACCAGGAGATAAAGTAGCTTAAATTGCGTATAGGTCATGTCAATGAGTGTGTTGCCTTTCCTGACTTCGTGGCTATCCAAATTTATGGCAATATCCTTGACATGAATTCTTCTTGGTGCGTGATCGACAAGATCGATACGCCTCACAAGCGCTTTTACTTTTGCGACCAATTCGTCGATCTCGGGTGGCTGGTGGAGACAATCATCAGCTCCTTCTTCCAGAACCTGGATCCGTTCTTCTGCTTTTTTACTTCGGGATAGCAGTACCAATCCTGTCTTTCGACAGTTTTCCCGGATCACCCGTGTGATTTCTTGCATTGCACCATTGGTGAGATCCCAATCCAGTATCATAGCAACAGGATTTTCTTTTTTAAGGAGACTGATCATTTGATTGGAATCATCGGTACGAATCACATTAAAATGGGCTCTCATAAATGCGCCTTCAATTCGATCCCCAATCTTTGAATGCCCAATTAAGAGAAGTATTTTTTTTGCATCCATTTT
>CAZYTI010001294.1:0-1810 GCA_964650065.1 uncultured bacterium | reverse complement strand
ATCGAAAGAAGGCATTGAACCGGGAGGATATGGATTTCCTCACATGGGATCACCCCATGGTTCGGGGATCTCTCGAATTGATACTCGGTTCGGAAAAGGGTAACAGTTGTTTTGCTTTATGGCCGGAATCTCATGTTCAGGAGATTCTCCTGGAGACAATTTTCGTTTTAGAATGTGTGGCGCCCATTGCTCTTCAGGCCGATCGTTTCATGCCAGCTACTCCTGTTCGTGTCGTGGTCAACCATCACCTGGGGGAGTGCACCGAAGCTTACCCATTCGAAGTGCTTTCCAAATCTCTGAAAGAAAATTTTCCTTTTCGACTGCTCAACAATACTGAATTCACTCAGACATTGCTCCCAAAGATTTTGGATCGAGCCCGAGAAATTGCCGAGACACATGTCGCTAAGATTATTTATACATGTCTCGAAGAAATGCATACGACACTGGGGAAGGAAATTCGTCGTCTTGAGATCTTGAAAAAAGTGAATCCCAATGTGAGAGAAGAGGAAATATCATTGATTAAAGAAGAAAAAGACTCGCTCCACGATTATATAGCAAAAGCGAGGATACGACTGGATGCACTCAGACTGATATGGAAAGGATCAACCGATCTTTCTACTCAAATGTGAAAATATGTGGTGAGAAAATCGAAAATAAATTTAAAGGTTATCTCTTTGAGGTTCTCCTTCTCCTTGAGTTCTTCGAGAAGAGATGGAACGATTTCACTACTCGCAGGTCCCCTCAGTTGCTCTTCCAATTCTGAACGAACTTCCTCAAACGGAGCGTTGTTTTGCTTTCGATCAATCACTTTTAGAATGTGATAGCCATATTGGGTTTCAACAATATCACTGATATCACCGATGGGTACGGTGAAGGCGGCATCCTCGAAGGATTTTACCATGGTACCTCGCGAAAAGTCCTCATAGAGTCCACCATTCTCTTTTGATCCCGGATCTTCGGTGAATTCCTTGGCCAGTGCTGCGAAGTCTTCGCCCTTTTTTGCTCGGGCCAAAATAGATTCCAAATTTGCTCGCGTTTCTTTTTTCTTGTCATCGTCCATGCTTTCGGTGAGCAGGAGAATGTGTCTCACGGTTGCGACAGTATCTTGGAGAAATTCCTGATAGGCACTCTGAATATCCGCTTCGGTTATTTGACTTTTTTCCTGGATGACTTTCCTTAAATATTGATCAATAAGAACCCTGTCATGAATGTCCTGCTTCACGGTGTTGATATCAATCCCCTGATTTTGTATGGTCTGTATGTACTGTTCCTCGCCTCCGAACTGCTGGTACTCTCTATTCAGAATGCTGTCCATTTCTGCTGATATAACCTGAACCTTTGCCTTATGGGCAGCCTTCAGCAGTATTTTCTTTTCGGCTACCTGCATTGCAGTTTGTTGAATGAACATGGAGAGTTGATTCCCGTCGACATTTTTTAAAGTCTGGGTCTGGTTTCCCATATACGATTTCATTAATTGTAATAGTTCTCCGACAGATATATCAAATGACTTGGATGTGATGAGAATTTTATTCGAGTCGGGATCCATGAGGGGGAGGGTCATTGCCAATTCTTTTCCCAACAGGTACTCAGGGCTATCTTTTTCCAGAGTCACGACATCCGGTTTCTTAGAGCATGTCATCACGGTAATGATACAAAGGATCATCAATCCTGTCATTCTTTTCATTCTTTTCTCCTGTATTTAGGATGATAGACAAGGTAACGAAAAAAACAATAGTTTCATAGGAAATTTTCTTTATCCCTCCGATTTGGGAAGAAAACCGATGTCGACCAGATGTCTTTTGGGATTGTT
>CAZYTI010001293.1:0-1811 GCA_964650065.1 uncultured bacterium | reverse complement strand
CCTTACTGGAAGTGCTGGTGCATCCACTGCGCAGCAATAACAGAGAACTGGCAACAGAGTACCGGGACATCCTGCTCAATTCAAGACTGATGACAATAGAAGTTACAAACGCCATTGCAGAACAGGCAGCCCAACTCAAGGCCACCCATAATATCCGCACGCCAGATGCCATTCAGATAAGCGCGGCATTAAACGCAGGTGCAACCCATTTTTTTGCCAATGATATCAGATTGCCTGAGATTCCATCCATACAAACTCTTTCCCTTGACTCACTAATTTAAAATAAGATCCAGTTTGGTCATGAGGTCCACCTGAAATTGATGTTAAATCGATACAATAAAGTATTGGTTGAAAATTGTCAATTGATTCTGTATAGTTATCTCCTTTCAGACAGAGGAGATTCACATGGCGGAAATGAATTGAAAAAGAAATGGAGCAATGACATGAAACAGGAATCCCTGATTACGGAAGAAGCCCGCGCCATGATCGGAATGGAGAGTGAACCGATCACCGGAGAAGTTTACGCGAAGGATATCCGAAGGTTTTGCTATGCGGTTGGCGATCTCAATGCCGCATACCTCGGTGAGGACGAAGCCGAAGGGTCAGCGCCAGGTGATATGGTGGGGCCGCCGATGTTTTACGACATACCTACCGTAAAAGAATTCCCCCTCGACATGCTTAAAGAAGACGGGCGGGCCAAAGCAGGGCGTAGTATACCTCTTAAGGCGACCCGTGCCATGGCCGGTGGCAAAGAGGTGGAATTTTTCAAGCCGATGCGTCCCGGCGACACCATCACCCGGGTGGGCAAACTTGTGGATATATACCAAAAAAAAGGCCGTAGCGGTTCCCTGGTGTTTACCGTTTACGAGAACCGATATACCAACCAGAACGGCGAACTGGTGGCCATCGAAAAGATCACCGGGATATTGCGATAAAGGGGGGAAAATGTTGACGAAACAGCAGATATACTTCGAAGACGTTAGCGTTGATGAGGACATGCCGACCATGGTGAAGACCCCCACCAGCTCACAGCTGTTTATGTACAGCGCCATCTCCTGGAATGTGCACCGCATCCACTACGATGTGGAATATGCCAGAACGGAGGATCATCCGACGGTGCTGGTGCACGGTCCCCTCCAGGGCGCTTTCCTCGGTCAGTTCATGACCGACTGGGTATCACCCGGCGGCACACTGAAAAAAATCGCCTACAGCAACCGGGGACGTGCATTTCCAGACGAACCTTACATCATTAAGGGACGCATCACCGGCAAACGCATTGAAAATGGGCAGCATCTGGTGGATTGTAACATACGGGGTGAAAACCGGGCCGGAGAGGCAGCAGCGGTGGGCAGTGCCACCGTGATCGTTCCTTCGCGCGGGTAGAATAGACGCCAAGTGTCGGGGGTCAGGCTGGCGGCATAGCTGATAGCCGACACCTAGTGCCCCGTCTCGTAAATTTTGTATTCCAAATTGGCAAAATAAAATGCCTTCAACATGGTAGCATTTAATACACTTATCAGAGACGGGGAAATACGAAATTCGAATACCGAAATGCGAAACAAATTCTAATGAAAGAAATTCAAATACCCAAAACATATGAAAATCGATGTGGTTAGCCGCATTTGTTTTTGATTTTGAACATTCGGATTTCGATATTGTTTATCCTGAAGAAGGATGCTTCGCGCGGATTTATCCTGATACTACGGATGCTTCGCGCGGATTTCGATATTCGGATTTGGCCTGAACATGACTTTTCGTTCAGGCACGAATTATATCGCGTCCTTTCCTTTTTCTCCGGTGCGAACCCGGAC
>CAZYTI010001292.1:0-1813 GCA_964650065.1 uncultured bacterium | reverse complement strand
CCATAACAACCTGGAGACCCTGCGTCAATATCAACAGCTCCTGGCCGATCCCCGAAAGATTGATGATAAAAAAGCCGAAGAAATCATCTCCAAGGGCAAAACCATCGTCATGATCAACTGCTCTCTCCATGCGACTGAGGTCGGTGCTTCCCAGATGTCCATGCAGTTGGCCTATGATCTGGCGACAAAGAACGATGAAGACATCCAAGTTATCCTGAACGACGTGATCCTGCTCCTCCTGCCCATGCACAATCCAGACGGCACCCAGATGGTCGTGGATTGGTACGAAAAATATCGTGGGACCCAATGGGAAGGGGGACGCATGCCCTGGCTCTACCAGAAATATGTGGGCCACGACAACAACCGGGACTGGTACATGTTCACTCAGAAGGAAACCCAGCTCACCATACAGATACACAACGCCTGGCATCCCCAGATCATCGTGGACATGCATCAAATGGGAAGCACAGGTGCCCGGCTTTTTGTCCCTCCCTACGTCGATCCCTATGAACCCAATGTCGATCCCATACTGACCCAGCAAGTCGCGTCCATGGGATCATTCATCGCCAGTGAGCTGACCTCACAGGGCAAAGCGGGTGTGATGCACAGCACCTCCTTCGATGCATGGACCCCCGCCCGCGCCTATCACCACTACCATGGCGGCATTCGCATTCTCACCGAAGCCGCCAGTGCTCGAATCGCAACCCCCATAACGGTCGATTTCGACAATTTGAGAAATAACGCGAAGACCCGTTCGGTCAAGATGCCCCTTCCATGGCAAGGGGGTGACTGGACGCTCAAGGATATCATCGACTACGACTATTCTGCAGCCTTAGCGGCTTTGACCCATGCGGCAGGCCTACGCAAGAGTTGGCTGAGGAGTTTCTATCGAATTCATAAAAAAGCGGTGAATCGGACCGAACCGCCCTATGCTTTTCTTGTACCCGGAGAGCAGAAGAACCTTCCGGGTGCCATCAACATGCTCAATATCTTAAAAATGGGAGGCGTGGAAATCCATCAGGCCGAATCGTCTTTTAAAGTCGAAAATCACGCCTATCCCAAGGGCACATATATCATCTACACGGCCCAGCCCTATGGCGGTTTTGCCAAGGCACTCCTGGAAAAACAGGTCTATCCCGAGATCCGGGAAACCCCTGGCGGCCCCTTGAAGACACCCTACGACGTGGTGGCCCATACCCTCCCCCTGCTCATGGATGTAGAATCGATACAAATCGATTCATCTTTTAAAGTCAACGCATCAACGATGGATAAAATTGAAAAGCCTGTTGGCATTATCCATCACGTCACCAATGGATTTGGCTATGTTTGGGGCCACGAGACCAACGACCATATCATTGCCCTGAACCGACTCATTAAAAAAGACCATACCGTCTTTTGGGCGGCAGAGACGTTTCAAGCCGGAGGAAAAACTTATCCTCAGGGCACGATGATTGTTGAGCAAAAGAACGGCCTCATCGATGACCTTCGGGCCATCACTCAGGATCTTTACGTAGAATTTACTGGGATCAAATCCAAACCTGTGATAAAAGCCTATACACTGAAACCCGTTCGCCTGGGACTCTACAAGAGCTGGACTGCTTCCATGGATGAAGGATGGACTCGCTGGGTCCTTGAACAGTATGAATTTCCGTATAATAGCATCTTTGACAAAGAGATTCGTGAGGGCAATATACATAAAAAACTGGATGTCCTCCTCATCCCGGATATCGGGGAACGCAGCATCGTGACCGGCCTGTCTGTAAGACCGGCACCACTCGAATATGTCGGTGGTATTGGAGAGGCGGGCGTTGAG